>DATDSP010000021.1:0-3579 GCA_035291205.1 Candidatus Nanoarchaeia archaeon
TTAAAGTGGGATTGGCCATTTTTGTTTTAATTGTCCTCATTCTTTTTTTCTAGAAACTTCATTCAAAGAAGAAAAAATTACTTTAGAACAAGCACACGCATCAAACACAAGCATCAAATTTTTATCAAATATTCTATCAAATATTCTATCAAATATTTTTTCCTAGCAGGGGCCTCTTGACTGTTATTGGAATCAGCCCTTTCTCAAATTCAAGTTTTGCTATTTCAACAGGATTATAGTTGAGCTCTTCAAACTGTTCCTGAGAAAACTCGATGAGAAGCGGAGCACCCATTGATATCTGCAATGCCCTGCTTCCAATTATTCTTGCCTTTTCATATTTTGAATAATGCTCATCATTTTCCAGAGATTCTTCTTTCTTTGCCATTTTCAGCTTAAAAATAAGGGGTTGTTTTTAAACTTTGTCAAAGGCATCTCCTAAACTCAGCTGCCTTTTCCATTGCAATTTCAACTGCTTCTGCAACTTCGCCTGAAGTCAATGGCTCGTCCCCTCCTTTCTGAAGGGCGCACAGCACATTGTCATCAGTAGTTGATATTGTAAGCCGGGCATCAACTACGCTTTCTTCTTCGGGAGTTGGATCAACAATAAAACTGTCTCCTATTTTCCATACAGTCACTGCAAGGGGATTCTTTGAAGATAATGGAAGCTTCTTGTCTGTTTTTTCCCGGTATTTTATTTCCTTGCCGTCGTAAGATGGAAACCTTGTATCCATTAATGCAGCCAGCGCTGCAAGAGATGCTGCATCAAGAAGATTGCCGTCGTCATTAACAGTTACTATGTCTATTACGATTGTCCATACTTTTTCTCCTTTCACAACAACAAGAGCCTTTGTGTCAATCATCTTGCTTTCTCTTATTCCCCTGTCAACAACCCTTGCAAGCTCAATTGACTTTATGTCAGGAGGCCCGGATTCAAATTCGGGGCTTGACATGGGAAGCAATTCAGCTCCAACCATAAGATTTCCCTGATCCGGAGTGTCTGGGTATGGCTTTTCAACACTTAACTTGACTCCTGCAAGAATTTCAGTGTTTCCTATTTTCACTCGTGCACTTCCTTCTGCTGTTTCTGAAATTCCATACTGCACGATGGCAGGCCTCAGCTGTGCAAGTTTTCTTCCATCAAACCTTATTCCCTTCGCAAGATATTTGATAACATGATTTCTTAAGTCACTCATTCTGATCAACTCCTTCAGTTCCTTCAACAATTTCCATTTCTTTCTCTCTTGCGAATTTCTCGCGCAGTGCCTTTCTTTGCACTTCATCAACTTTCTTAAGGGCATTTTTTGCAAGCTCAAGGCATTTTGCAAGATCATCCTTCGATATTTCGCCGTCCATCTGAAGCAATGTGATTTTCTGGGTTCTGCTCGTTACCGCAACAGGGATGTCTGCAACAGGGCCGTCTTCGTAAGCTTCTTCCTTGTAGTCGAGATCAACAACAAGCTTGTCATCAACCCTTCCTACTGAAACTGCTGCAACAAGATCATTCATTGGAATTCCTGCGTCTGCAAGAGCCATTGCCGCAGCTGTAATTCCAGCGCATCTCGAGCCTGCATTTGTCTGCGGAAACTCAATGAAGACATCAACAACAGCATTAGGATATTCTGAAAGATCCAGCACAGGCAGGAGCGCTTTTTCTGTTACAAGCGAAATTTCCTTTGACCTCCTGTTTCCTCCGGGCCTTACTCTTTCTCCATATCCTGAGAAAGGCATCATATTGTAGCTGCATCTCAGAATTCCCCTTTCAGGGTTCTGCAGGAATCTTGGATACAGGTCACGAGGACCATAAACAGCCGCGTAGGCAATTGTTTTTCCAATCCTGAAATATGCTGAACCATCTGCTCTTGGAATTATTCCAACCTTTGCCTCCATCTGCCTTAATTCGCCAAGGTCTCTTCCGTCAAATCTTTTTTCATACGCCATTTTCAACACCTTTGTTCTTTCCATTTGACAAGTATTCCTTTATTATGTCAGTCAATCCACTCACATGAGCTTCTGCTTCTATTTTTCTTATAACATCCACTGCCTGTATCTCCTGTTCAGGATTTCCCTGCACCCACACAAGCCCATTCTGGCCTACGATAATCCTGCATCCTGTTGCATCCTTAATCATGGACACCATCGAGCCCTGCTTTCCGATTATTCTCGGAACCTTTGTTGGAGCAACCTTGATTATTCTTCCTCCTTCAAGCGTCCTCAATCCAGGCCCCTTCATGGTGAGGTCAACCAGCTTTTGGCTTGTCACATTTATTATTTTTGCAACAATGTAGTCGCCTATATCGTAATATTTCGTGAGGTCAGCTCCTCTTTCAATGAAATCAGAAACAGCATCCTTCATGTTCAGCATTGCTGAATATGCTGAATTTGTGTCAACCCTCCAGCCTGAAAAAGTTACATCAATAACACTGCAGATTATCGTGTCTCCCTTTTTAGGAACGTATCTCCCTGAAAGTGGAATTATCTTCAACAGTCTTCCGTCGATATTCAGCAGCCCGAGTTTTCCTGCAACAATCTTGTTTCCGTCCCTGTAACAGCCGAATGAAGGAATAAAATCCATTCCATCAGCAAGCTCATCGCCGGGAATCACTATTTCCTTGTCTTGAATTAACATTTGTCCCATTTGTTTTCACCTTATTGAATTTTTACTTTATTACCCTGATTTCGGCCTCAGCTTTTGTGAGGGAATTTACCTTGTCAACAAACTCATTGCGGAGCCCTGCTGGAATCTCGATGATGATTATTAGGCTTCCGTCATTCTGCCACTCTTCTTTTTTTATCTCACCAAATTTTCTGATATGCTGGTAAGCGCTCCCCGCATACTGCGACGGCAACTTAACAGCAATCTCCCTTTTTTCAAATGTTATTGGAAGAACAGCCCTCAGCTTTTTTATGATTTCTTTTGCCTGCTCTTCTGCTGGCCTGAACTCATCAATGTGTATTCTTGTTTCATCAAATGCATTCTCAATTCTCTGGGGAGGATGCGGGAGCTTTGTTCTTGGATCAACTCCATTGCGGTGGATTATGTCAATTATCCTTCTCTTTTTTTCCTCTCGGAGTTTTTTCCTGTATTCAGCAGTCAGCTGCACTTCCCCGTTTTTTATTATTTGCCTGGCAACATCCTCAACTTTGTTTGAGCCGAACAGTTTCTGAAGCTCCTGCTCTGATGCAAGAAGCCCTTTTGAGGCGTTGCTGAAAATCTTTGGAGCTGCCAAGACATCAGAGATGTCAACACTTTTTCCCTCTTTTAGTTCAATTGCCTTGTTGCAGTCAACAAGCACCTCAAAATTTTTTCCTCCAATTTTCAGTCTCGCCAAGACCGCCTTATCAACATCAATCATCTTATTTCTTCTTAATTTCCTTTAGTATCTTGTCAATCTTGTCCTTCGGCACTTTTGCGAATTTTTTTTCATCTTTCTTGATGTAGGCAGCATCAATTCTGTCAACATTGAAATTCTCGTCCAGAACCTTGTTGAGCGACTTTATGCACAACCTTAAGCCGTCTTCTATTGAAAGCTCTTCCTTGTATTCTTTGTGGAGTATTTCTTCTATTTCTGTTTCGCCCTC
>DATDSP010000022.1:0-2799 GCA_035291205.1 Candidatus Nanoarchaeia archaeon
TCAAATCAAGAAAGAATATGTTGAAACAGGCAAAGTCAAAATAATATACAGGGATTTTCCACTAGGTTTCCACGAAAACGCATTCAACTCAGCACTGGCAGCGGACTGCGCCAACGAACAAGGCAAATACTGGGAGTACCACGACAAACTATTCGGAAATCAGCAGAGCCTGGACAAGGATTCCCTGAAGAAATACGCCAAGGATTTAAGCCTTGACACAACAAAATTCAACAATTGCCTGGACACAGAAAAATACAAGGATGAAGTAAACAAAGACCAGGCAGACGGTACAGCAGCAGGAGTCTCAGGAACACCATCTTTTTTTATCAATGGAAAACTTTTAGTAGGAGCACAGCCTTTCAGTTCATTCAAAACAGCAATTGATAATGCACTTGCAAAAGCTTAAAGAGGTGAAAATATGAAAGGCGAAAACAACAGCACATTGTGGATTATATTGGCTGTGATTTTTGTGGTTGTATTATTTCTGAGTTTTTCATTTATGGGCACAGGATACGGATACGGAATGATGGGCAGTTATGGAGGCTTGTTCGGTGGATGGATGATACTTGCAATGCTCTTTTGGGTTGCATTGTTCTCCTTGATATTCTGGCTTGTTTACAGGCTTCTTCTTGGCAGGGAAAAAGAAGATACAAATGCACTTTCTGTCCTGAAGGTGAGGTATGCAAGAGGAGAAATCACCAAAAAACAGTTTGAAGAGATGAAGAAGGAATTGATGTGAGGTTTTTGGTTTATTGATTTTTTGTATGTGCATAGCATCCTAAGGTCAAAATTCAATCCGTAAGTATCAGCGACGAGCGTCGCGAGGGGTGGCTCCCTACGGGAACGCAGCTCCATTGTCATTCACGTCGAGAATTTTGAAGATGCTATGCACATACGATTTTTTTTATTCTCTTGCAGAACCCGATTGCAATTATTTAAACTTTTTCCCTTCTATAGTAATAAACAAATCTTTTAAATGAAACTTCTTTCTTTCTGCAGATGGGGGCAAAAACAGATGTATGCACGATAAAAGTTCTTGGAATGGACTGTGCAAGCTGTTCAGCAGTAATTGAAAAACGGCTGAAAAAAGAAAAAGGAGTGAAGGAAGCCAATGTCAACTTTGCAACAGAAAAAGCGCAGGTGGAATTTTATACTGATAAAATCTCAAAAGAAAATATTGAAGACATAATTGACTCAACAGGATACAAAGCAGTAAAAGAGGGAAAAGAGTTCAGGCTGAAAGTCATAGGCATGAATTCTCCGCATTGCATGGGAATAGTTGAGAAAGCGCTTAAAAACGAAAAAGGGATTGTGAATGCAGAGCTGAATTTTGCAACTGAAAATGCCAGGATAACTTACAATCCAGCATTAATCACTCCTGAAAAAATCAAGCAGGCAGTAAAATCCTCAGGATACGAGCCGGTCGATATTGCTGAAAAAATTGAAATATCTGACAAGGAGAAGGAAGCGCGGGAAAAAGAATTGAATGTAATAAAGAATGATGTGATAAGCAGTTTTGTTCTAGGATCAATGATTTTTGTTCTTTCATTCCCGCAATTGTTCGGGATAGCATTCAAATACCAGAATTATGTTCTTCTTATTCTCACCATTCCTGTGCAGTTTTATTTTGCAAGGCGGTTCTACAGGGGAACTTTGACAGCCATAAAAGCAAAATCAGCGAATATGGATACATTGATTGTTATTGGAACACTATCAGCTTTTTTTTACAGCGTTTTGGTTACCTTCTTTCCAAGCACATTCAAAGGAGGGACTTACTATGATACTTCTGCACTGATAATTGCATTCATCCTGCTTGGAAAATACCTTGAGATTTTGATGAAAGGCAAGACAAGCGAGGCAATAAGAAAATTAATGAAGCTTCAGGCAAAGACAGCCAGGGTATTGCGGGGAAAAAAAGAAGTTGAGATTCCTGTTGAAGAAATCAAGGTTGAAGACATACTTGTAATTAGACCTGGAGAAAAAATTCCTGTTGACGGCATTGTTATCAGCGGAATGTCAGCGGTTGATGAGTCAATGATTACCGGCGAGAGCATTCCTGCTGAAAAGAAAAAAGATGACAATGTGATTGGCGCAACAATCAACAAGCACGGTGTTTTGAAAATTAAAGCAACAAAAATCGGCAGAGACACTGTTCTTGCGCAGATAATAAAACTCGTTGAAGAAGCGCAGGGAAGCAAGGCGCCGATACAGAAATTAGCAGACAAGGTTTCATCATTTTTTGTTCCTGCAGTCATAATAATAGCATTCCTTGCATTTGCATTCTGGTATTTCATTAATGGCCAGGAATTTATTTTTGCACTTTCTGTTTTTATTGCTATTCTGATAATAGCCTGCCCCTGCGCTCTCGGACTTGCAACTCCAACAGCAATCATGGTAGGAACTGGAAAGGGAGCTGAGCACGGGATACTTATCAAGGGAGGTGAAGCTTTGGAAACAATGCAGAATATTTCAACAATTGTTTTTGACAAGACAGGCACTCTCACAAAAGGAAAGCCCGAAATCACTGATGTCATAAATCTTGGAAAAAATTCTGCTGAAGATGTAATAAGACTTGCCGCAATCGCTGAAAAAGGTTCAGAACATCCATTGGGAGAAGCAATAATGAACAAGGCGGATTCTCTGAAAATGAAAGTTCCTGATGCAAAAAAATTCCAGGCCATTCCGGGAATGGGAGTCAAGGCAGTTCATAACAGGAAAGAGATACTCCTTGGAAACAGAAAGCTTCTGCAAAGCAGAAGAATATCAACAAAAAGCGTTGAGGATAAATTGTCGCTTCTT
>DATDSP010000023.1:0-18230 GCA_035291205.1 Candidatus Nanoarchaeia archaeon
TTATTGCTGATTAATTTTTCAAATTTCATTTTATGTTTTTTGCTCTACAGGCTTGCAACATTTTGTCAGGCCAGATTTTTGCTCGCAGTCAGTTCCAAGCAACGTGCCTTCTGTGCCTGCGTCGCAGCTTGCCTTGCAAACCCCTCCCTGGGTTTCACAGTTCTTGACTGTTTTTGTGAATACTCCGAATCTGTTGGTAAAAATAACAATCAAAACAACCAGCACAATAAGCGCTATTGCTGCTATTACTACAACATTTATTGAAAGGTCTCCTTTTTTTCTCAACTTTATCCGCCTAGTACACAGCATTTCTTGCTTTGGTCAGGTTTTCCTGAGGAATCAAAGCATTTTGCTCCTGCAAATTCCTTTCCATACCCGGCTGCATCCCCTTGTCCGCATACGAAAGAGCATTTTCCTCCCTGTGATTCACATTTTGCAGATTCTCCTGAGAATATTGCTATTCTTCCTGTGAAAATCGCCACCAGAATAACTAAAACAAGCAGTGCAATAATTGCAATTATTATTACATTAACAGAAAGCTCTACCCCTCTTTTATTCATCTTGTCACCTCAGATATTGAATATTATTGAATATACTATTGATATCAAGAAAATGAATAATCTTCTATTTAAAACTTTCTGTGGGGGAATTGACCATGGGAATACCTTCAGCAAAGAAATTCCCCACATGATTTTTCCTGCAGTTGACTGCGTCCCTGCAGAAATCAGGCATTTCCCCTGTTTTAAGAATATCCTTAATTTTGTCGCGAAGCTCGATTATCTCTGCTTTCAGGAATGGATTCATCACCACTGGCCTGATTTCATCTGAATCAAGATAATGAACAAATCCCTTTCTTGTTTTCCTGCCAAAAAAATCATCTACAAGCATGCAATAAGCAGCAATCTGCACCTTATTTCCCTGCCAAACCCCCTCTCTTGGGGTTTTGCCTGTCTTGAACTCAACTGGAACAAAGGAGTCATTAAACACTTCAATCCTGTCAATTATTCCCTTTAATTCATAATGTTTAGAGACAATTTCCTTTTCAGAAATTATTCTCGGCTCAATATTTTCATAAAGTTCTTCTCCCGAAACTCCTTTCTCAATCATTTTTTGTACAGCAAAAGCCCTTCTTTTAGATTCATTGGTAAAGGAGAACATTCCCAAATCATAAAATTCATTAATTCCTACATTGAATTTGTTCAGCACATCACTTTTTTCACTTATCTTTTTTTTAAACAAATCAGAATACATGTTGATGTAAATTTCTTCGATTTCATGCAAATCTTTTACTATCATTTCCTGCAGAATTTCTTTCTCGCAGATGCTGAATTCATTCAATACATCATGCCTTATTTTTCCCTTGACAAGTTTGTCATTCAATGGCTCCCTGAGTTTTAGCACTTGCTGAAGAAAAAATTTTCTTGGGCAGTACAAGTAGGAAGAGAGCATAGTGGCAGTTACGAATCGTTCCATACATCTTATTGTTAGCATCTCTTATAAAAATCTTGCCTGCAAGTGTCTTGTGTCCTCTGTCAGAAGAAATATCTCTTGACAAACTGCAAAAGTTTCGGTTCCTTGAAGAGCATCTTTATTGCAAGCTTTGAAATGAAATCCCGGTCATATTCTTCAAGAATATGCTTTGTTTTTTCTTTACTGCATATTTCTATTAGCTTGTTGTAGTCTTCCTGAGAAAAATTGTCCAGCATTCTCCTTACTTGAAGATGAAGCCACAAATCCCTGCCAAGCCGTTTTCTCCACTCCCTTTCGTAGTTTTTGCTGTGCTCTATTGAGTAAGAAACTGCCTGAGATGCTATGAGTGACTGTATTATTCCTCCTGCTGTTGTTGCCTTGACTTGAGTCGCAGAATCTCCCACAAGAAAAACATTATTGTCCTGCATTTTCAGTTTTGGATTGAAAACAGGAATTAAGCCCCCTTGCTTTGAAACAATTTTCGATTCATAATTCTCTCCAATCCTTTCCCGAAGGAAGTTCCTAAACTGTTCATTTACTCTGCCATAATCAGCAATTCCTATTCTTGCATAATCCTCGTTTTCCGGACATATCCAGGCCATTCTGCTTACATGAGGGAAAAATTCTATTGCATTGTCATTCTTGAGCTTTGCAACTGCCTGGGCTCCCACAAAGAATTTTCTTTTTCCATAGATTCCTGATGCCTTTGCAACACTCGAATTAGGGCCATCTGCTCCTACAACATAGTCTGTTGCAAAGAATTTTTCCTGGCCTGCATTCATTATTTTAATTTTATTCCTGTCAAAATCAGTAAATTTATGATTGGTGTAAATCTTTGCGCCTTCCTGCTTTGCAAGTTCGCATATCTGAGAATCAAAAAGAGTCCTGTTAAGAATAAAATTTTCCCTGAGCTTTATTTCAACGAATTTTCCATTTGGTGCATAAACCCTTGTTTTTGTTATTTTGTTTGCCACAACTTCCTTTTTTATGTGCAGAATGTCCTTTATTGCAGAAGTCACAATTCCAGTGCACTGCACAGGAACCCCTATTTTTTCGTGTTCCTCATAGACTCTTACGTCAAATCCTTTTTTTGCAAGCTGGTACGCAGTAAATCCGCCTGCCGGCCCTGCGCCGATTATCGAAACTGTTTTTTCCTGCATTTTTTTTATGATATTTTTGATGTTTTTTAATCTTATCAATAATATATTTAGTCACTTTATTATGACAAATATTTTTTATTGTATCCATTTTAAAATGATAACAAAAACAAAATCTTTAAATAATAGTTTGAGTTTTTGAACAGACACAATATATAATACTATCTTCGGGGGTATAGAAAAATGAGCAAATACAGTAATGACAGAAGCGACACAAACGACAATTTTCTTGGAAAATTAGCAAAAACAGCTACACTGATTTCTGCAGGATCTGCTTTGTTGTTCAATCTTTATGCTGCACCAGCATTTGCAAAGCAAAAATATTCATCTCCGCAAAAACCAGGACCATCCCAAAGTTCCACACAAGCAAGCAAACCAAGCAAACAATTACCCAATAAACCAAAGCAAATCTACAGCTTTCTTGACGAGAGAACAGCAAAAGCATATATGGAATCAGTCAAGACAGATGAAATTACTGCTGATGGCTGGAACATACTTGATAATATAATCCTTCAAAGCCAGAAATATAGCCACAGCAGATACAATGTTAGCAGCGAAAGACTCCAGAACCTGCACAACAAGGATTACACCGACGGCGAAATATCCCAACTTGAACTGGGAATTTTCAGGAGTCAGCAGAAAAACAAAGGCGCAGGAATAAACACCCCCCAAACAAACGCATATATCAGATTCCAGATAAGCCATGATAAAAATTCTGCGAAATCAATTGATGGAGTAGTCATAAGCGAAGGCAAGGAAGTCATAATTGTCCGGGTCCCTGAACAGTCTCTAACATCGATGTACCATTTCTTAAACTATGTAAAAGAACTTGCTCAGAAAAAATCTCAAACATCAACAACAGCAGAAGAGCAGAACCATGCTCCTGATGCGCGGATAATTTTTACCATTGACGGCAAAAATTATGCATCATTCTCTGAAAATGGCGCAATATTTGTTCCTGTTCCAAAGACCGAAAACATTGAAGGAAAAAATATTTCCCTAGAACTTTTGGTTAAAGATGAAGAAGGCGATAAGACAAGTGCAAGGGCAACAATTCTGAAATTAGATAAGTACATGAGAAGGGAAATTGGAGAACATGAATATATGAGCGAAACTGGAGTTACCTCTTTGGTTCCGACTGAAGAGGCAATAAAGATATCAGAAAATCTCGGATGGCCCAATTACAAAGATCAGGTTATGAAGAAAGCGATCATCTTTGATGGAAGATTGAACTCAGACATTAATAACTATCAAAAACAATTTTTATTATGGACAAACGGAAAGACAGAAACCGCCATTGGAAACTACATAGTGCTCATTAATGTATCTGACAATGCAGGAAATTCACAAGGATGTGTTGTTCCATTGTATTTAATTCCTGAAGGAAGAGATGTTAGAAAAGGTTTTGATATTTTGGACTTGTTAAATTTGTATGCAGCAGGTAAAACAATTTTATCAACTCTCGGAGAAAGATCAAACGTAACAAACAACACAACCATCACAAACCCAGCTCCTGGTGGAATAACAGGCGGGCAAACTGATGTTAACGGCATTAAGCCTTAATTTTTATAATTTTTCAATAACTTTTGAAGATTAATGAATATTAATTTTAGAAATTGTCACGGGGTGGGATTATGGAGACAAAGCAATTCATTTTTTTAGCATTAATAATTTCATTGCTTTCATTGTTCAGTTTGCCAGTAGTTTATTCAACAGCATACATAACCTATAATTTTTATGACAGCAACAATAACCCTGCAAGCAATGTACAGACTCTTGTTTATACCTGTGCTGATTCAAGCTGTGCAAATATCGACTTCAATGCTTTTTCGTCAAGCCAAAACTCAGGAAGCAACTCATACCTGACAGTTCCTTATCCAACATCACTTCAGTCACAATACGGATACGCTGCCTATTATTATGCACAGTGCCATCTTCCAAAGGAATCAACTGCAAATTGGGCTGGCTCTGGCTCAGGAAGCTGGACAATAAAATTTGATAAAGCGCAGAACTGCCATTCTCCAATAACCCAGCTTTCTGTTGTTAACACAGCAGAGCCCTACAAGCCATTGACAATACTTGTTGAATCAAGCCTTTCAGCAACAACTTACTCTGCATTCAGAAGCACAGGAATTCCGGAATACGTCCCTCCAGCTTACAAGGATGAATATTACTCAGCACAAACACAAGTTACACTCACAATCACAAACAAGGACACAGGACAAGTTGTCTATACTGAATCAAGAAGCCTGAATTTGTTCATGGACACTAATGCAGGAGTTGAATTCACTTGGACGCCACAGCAGACAGGAAATTATGTTGCAACAATCCAGACAGATGTCACAGACTGCCAATGCGCATCGGCAACATCTGAAAGAACATCAAAAGAATTCACTGTAATAACACCGCAGCCTCCTCCAATATGCTACACTCTTCTTAATGGGCTGACAACAGACAATCAATTCCCAACAGCAGGACAGAACATTCTCATAACAGTGGATTCATTAAGTGATTATATGAACAGCAACCAGCTGACTCCTGTTGATTCACAATTAACATTAACAATCTATGACACGAGTAATAATATAGTTAAGCAGGAGATAAAACAGTTAAGTGCAGGATCCTCAACCCAGCCTCAGAAAGTTCAATTCAACTGGCAGCCAACAACATCAGGATGGTACAGCATAAATGTAAATGGTGTAGCAAATAGTGCGCAGTGCAGTGGAATAACAAACAATCCTGAACAAATTTCCCAGACATTGTTTGTTTACGCAGCTCCGTCACCAAACCAGCCTCCTGTTGCAGTTATTTCTGCAAATCCAGCTTCTGGTTTTGTTCCTTTGAGTGTGCAGTTTGCTTCCCAGAGTTATGATGCTGATGGCAGTATTGTTTCTTACAGCTGGAATTTTGGTGATGGTGTTTTGAGCAGTGTTCAGAATCCTGCTCATGCTTATAATTCAGTAGGGACTTACACCGCAACCCTTACAGTAGCTGATAACAGCGGGGCAACAAGCTCTGCTTCAATAACAATTACTGCATCACAAAAGCCAAACACAGAACCGCCCAGAATAATCGATTTTCAGGCAATTCCAAATCCAATAAATCAGGGGCAATGCAGTAAAATTTACTGGACAATTGAAAACGCTGATTCAACAGGTTCAAATTTTGGGAACATAAATTCACCAACTGTTCCTGGTGGCAAAACATTTGCAAATGTCATGGATGTCTGCCCTCAGCAAACAACAGATTACACAATTTGGGCAGTAAATAATGTTGCAAACACAACAAGAACAATAACTCTGGCTGTTTCGCCTCCACCACCTCCACCAAACCAGCCTCCTGTTGCAGTTATTTCTGCAAATCCAGCTTCTGGTTTTGTTCCTTTGAATGTGCAGTTTGCTTCCCAGAGTTATGATGCGGATGGCAGTATTGTCTCTTACAGCTGGAATTTTGGTGATATTGTGACAAGTAATGTTCAGAATCCAAGCCACAATTACAATGCTGTTGGTGTTTATACAGCCACGCTTTCTGTTACAGATGATGATGGTGCAGTAAGCCAGGCATCTGTTGTGATAACTGTAAATCAACCACTTCCACAGCCACAACAAACTCTTAATGTCAGCACACTTCAATGCTTCCCTAACATAATTGTTGACAGTACTCAAGTCTGCACAGTCTATGTTAGTTCAAACAATCTTCCAGCAGGAAATGTCCTCGTAAGCATATTTGATTACAACACAAATCAGTTGTTTGGAACCTGCACAACAGATAGAATCAGCGGAGGATGCAATGTTCTATACAACGTCAACACAGTTGGAACATTCACTGTTTACGCAACAGCACAACTCCCAGGATTCATTAATGACACTGACAAAAATCCGGTATTTGCCTACAATGTTTTGAATCACAGATACGACTTGACAAACCTAAAAATTTACAACGATTCAAATTTTGTAAACGAGGATTACGATTACTTTAGGAATGAGACTTTCTACGTCAAATTTCAGGTAGTTGACTTAAACAACAATAACATAATTGCAAGCAATATGATAACACAGGCAACATTGATAAGCCCTCCTGGAGGAAGAATTGACCTTGAAAAAATTAATGAGGCAAACGGATGGTATTATTACAGGCTTCAACAGATTCCACCAAATCACAACTACTTCGGGCTCAGCCAAGTATTCACATTTGCCTTCAATTTTTCTGACAATAGCGGAGGAGAAAAAATAATTAATCTCACAATAAGAAACAATCCTCCAAAAATCCTTGCAACAATGTTCGTGACCCCGCAAAACACAAATCTTAATGCTGATATTTCAAGCCATGAGTCAGATGTTGAAGACAAGGGAAGCAACTTGACTTGGAATCTTTTGGCTTATGACACCTCTCTTTTCACAGCAGTGCTTGGAATTAGTGGAAAAATACTATCAATAATTCCATTGCAGAATAAGTTTGGAAATTCAACAATAACACTAAAACTTACAGACCTTGACGGCGATTCAGATGTCAAGGCAGTTCCTGTTTTTGTCACATTCGTGAACCAGGCGCCTCAAATAATCTCAGCGCCAATAACAGAGCTTGTTGAAAATCCTGAATTCACAAAAACATATGTTTATGATGTGAATGCAGTTGATGCAAACAACGATGTTCTGACTTACACATTGGTAAATGCTCCTGCTGGAATGATAATAAATCCATCAAGCGGAATTATTGTATGGACTCCAACACAGCAGCAGCTCGGCCTAAATTCAGTGAAGGTGCAGGTTTCTGACAGCTCTCTCACAGCAGTACAGCAGTTCACAGTAAATGTTTTGCTCGAAGAAGAAGTTACTGCATCAAGGCAAAAAATCCAGCTTTCAAAGCTCGAAATTGTTGACGGTGACTGCGTAAAGCCAGGAAGCACAATAAAGCTTTCAGTCGGCTTTGAAAACAAGGGAATTTATGAAATGGAAAGGGCAAAAATTGCAGCAACAATTCTTGAGCTTGCTGAAAGAACAACTGCCGGGACATTCTCACTAAATTCTGGAAGCAGGGTTTCAAAAATGCTTTATCTTGACATTCCGAAAAGCGCGGATGTGGGCTACTACAACATCAGGGTTTCTGCTGGCGATGACAAATTCCACAGGATTAAATACAGGGAGTTTGTAGTTAAGAATAATTGCTGATTGCTGATTTGCGATGTGAGATGATTGCATTCGAAGTTTAAAATGAACAATGGCGATTTATTAGACAACAGGTACTTGATTGAGAGAAAACTTTGCGAAGGCGGAATGTCTTCATTGTACATTGCTAAAGATGTTCGGTTTGACAAGCAGGTTGTTGTAAAAGAGCCGATTTTTCCTTCTTCTGCTGATGAAAAGAAAGATGACGAGAAAAAGGAACTGGAAACTTATTTGGAGAATGAAGCAAAAATTCTTGCAAAACTTGACCACCCAAATATTGTTAAAGTCACTGATTTTGTTGTTGCAAGATATTTGGTTATGGACTTTGTTGAAGGACAAAATCTTGAAGACCGAGTGGAGAAACATGGCCAGCAATCTCAACAGGATGTTGTTAACTGGGCTTTGCAGATTGCTGATGCCCTTTGCTACATTCATTCAAGAAATCAGCCAGTAATTCATCGCGATGTCAAACCTTCAAACTGTATAATAACATCAGAAGGAAAGATAAAAGTTGTTGATTTTGGCATTGCACGCACATTCAATCCCAATTCAACCAAGACAAGAATAGGAAGTCAAGGTTATATTGCCCCGGAAGTTCTTGACGGAAAAACAGAACCCAAATCAGATGTATATTCTCTTGGCGCAACTATGCTTGCACTCCTGCTGGGAAAAATTCCAATCTATCCTGAGCAAAGATTGAAAGAGCTCAGAAGCTCAAGAAATGACATTTCTAAAAATTTGATTGCAATAGTTGAAAGAGCAATGAAGTATAAGGTTAATGAAAGATATTCTGCCAGGGAAATGTACGAAGGTTTGTTGAATTTTGGTAGATTAAAAAATAGTGCAGGAGTGAATTCCCAAGTTGCACATGGCGAAGCGCGTAGTCATAACACAGACAGATTTTTACAGTACATAGATGATTTGATTGGCGAGTTGAAAGAATGTTACAAAGACAACTACAACTTTGAAATATTACGGGAAAGTCTCCTTTTAAATATTCGTTATGATCGCATCTATAGCTGGGATCTACCCTTTTTAGATTTAGAGTTAACCAAATTCATTATTCTGAAAAGAAACGAATTAATTGGTTATCTTGATTCAATAAAATCAGATTATTTTGAAAAAAGTAAGGTTGTATCTCATTTGGACAAAATGGAAAAGGTTATGAAAAAGAAGTTTTGGTTTGTAGGTCCGCATGTTTGGGATTTTTATATATTACTCGGATTACCCCCCCTGCTTTTAAATCTTAGGGCAAATTGTCGTGACAAAAAGGAATCCAGTAAAGCAAGTAGAGATTATACCAATGCAATAAGAGTGCAACCAAACAATAGTTTTATTCACGATGATTTAGTTAAATTCTTTGAATATACCCCTGCAAATGGTATTTTTAAGGCATCCATCCGTTCGAGTATTTCATTAACGATAAGATCCCTTGAAAGAATTGAAAAACCAGGTCAATATACATACAACATTATAGGAAGACTTCAGGGACTGCAACAGGAATACAGACTTCAGGAATCACAACAAGCACACCCCCAAAAACCCATCTTCCAAAAAATCAAGGAGTATTTAACAAAACCAATTTTCTAAAATTCAGTAAAAATGTCAAACCATCCAAAATTACCCCCAAAATAACTTTTCCAAAATATATTTTCTCGTCTATAAATGTTGTTTAGTAACTACTTTTTAATCGAAACATTTATATAGGGTTTTAGTATTTATCCTCTTGAATTTTCAGTTCAATTTCAATTTAATTTAAAACAAAATAATAGTTAAAAACAAAAATTTGGGGGTTGGATGATATGAAAAAAATAAATATTTTTGTGATTGCAGCAGCTCTAGTTCTGCTTCTGAGCTTAGGGGTTAAAGCACTGCCAATAACAGTCGACAGGGTTGAAATCAATGATGTTCAAATAAATTCAAACGACGCTGTGAAGCTCAGCCTTGACAGGGGACAGAATCTTGAAGTTGAGGTCAAGCTGACAGCTCTCGATAATCTGTCAAATGTCGAAGTTGAGGCATTTATTTCAGGTTACGAATACAGCGACTTTGAGCCATTATCAGAAACATCCCATGTTTTTGATGCAACTACAGGAACAAGCTACATCAAAAAACTAAAATTCGACCTGCCAGTCAATGTAGAAACAGACAATTACAAATTAAGAATCATTGTAAGCGACAGAAACGGACAGGCAGATGTCTACAATTACAATCTAAAAATAGATGCTGAAAGACACCTTGTTGAGATAAAGGATGTCATATTAAGCCCGCAATACGAAGTACAGTCAGGAAGAGCACTGCTCACGACTGTAAGAATAAAAAATATGGGAGAAAAAGTTGAGGAAGGAATAAAAGTAAAGGCAGACATTCCTGCTCTTGGAATCAGTGCAGCTGATTATGTTGACAAGCTTAAGGTTGGAGAAAGCACAACATCAGAAGAGCTGTACATGAGAATTCCTGACTGCACATCAGAAGGAACATACACTGTAAAAGTTGCAATTGAATATGACGAAGGATACGAGTCAGATTCTGCAGAGACATCAATAAAGGTTTCAAAGGGAGACTGTCCTGTAGCACAGCCGCAGCAGCAAAATCAACAGCAGCAGACAGCACAGCCGCGAACAATCATAAGCGCAGGAATTGAAACACAGGACGTTGAAGCAGGAAATGGTGCAATATTCCCAATAACAATTTCAAACTCAGGAAATGCAAAAGTCTATTCAATAACTCTTGACGGCATTTCTGACTGGGCGTCTGCAAGGGTTAATCCCTCAAATGTAATCTCAGTGGGAGCAGGAGAAACAAAAACAGTTTATGTTTATCTGCTTGCAAAAGACACAGCCTCAACAGGGCTTCATAAAGTTACAGCAAACATAAAGTCAGATTCAGAAACGAGCCAGGTGCTTCTGAATGCAAATGTTGTAAAGCCAACATCATCAGCACAGGGTTTGGTTAATTTGAAGAAAGGGCTTGAAATAGGTCTTGTTGTGCTGATAGTGCTTCTAGTAATAATAGCGCTTGTCATTGGCTTCAGGAAAATGAACAAGGACAACAACGAAGGAGAAGGCCAGAAATATTATTGAGCAGGAAGTTAAGAATTGGAGAAACAGGGCTGTGCGGACAGGCTGAAGGAAAGTGCGAAGTGCACAGCATTTGTTTTTTTCATAACAGGGGCAGTGAATGACAGCAGGCAGTAATTTCAAAAACAGAGAACAAAAGATTTTCATTCTGCTACTCCTGAATTTATTCTTGCTCTCATTTATTCTTCCGCAGGCGTCGGCGCAGTTTACTGCTTACTCCCAAAATTCTCAGATAAATCTTTGTGCAGGTTCAATTTTTCAGCACAACATTACAATCACCAATACAGGAACAAAAATCAGTTCTTACACAATCTATTCTGAAAGCAGTGAATTAGCAATTTATCCGGATTTTATGATTCTTGCTCCAGGAGAATCTGCGCAAACAGTTTTTTTTGCATCAAGAAATTCTCCAGGAAATTCTGAAGTCAGCATTTATGTGTCTGACAATTCTGGAACGCAGGAAATAAGCCTGGCAATAAATGCATTTGACTGTTTTGGAATCCAGATAGAGGCGTATCCTGAAAAAAACCTCCTTTGCGGAGAAGACTATTACCTGAATTTTAATGTGAAAAACACAGGCATTTTCAGTCAGAACATTTCACTTTCAGTGAACGAATTTACAATTACGGATAGCAGCCCTAATTATGCAGACAAGCTCCTCAATCCCCAGGAGTCAAGGAATGAAACCTTAAGGATAAACACTTCATGCGAAGGAAGAAATGAAACAAATGTTGAAATAAATGCCTTTAATTTGCAGAAGCCGGAGTTCTCTACAGTAAAAAAAATATCAATACCCCTCGGAACTGAGGAAGAAGCATACAGAATAAAGTCAGTCACTTCAGGAATAAATACGAATTACAATCTCCAGATGAAGAAAATAATCCTCAGGAATTCAGGATTCAAGCCGGCAAATTATTCTCTCAGCCTGGAAGCTCCAAACTGGGTTTATATCAATATGACAAATGTTGAGCTGAATGCAGGCCAGACAAAAAACATCGCACTTTTCACAAATGCGGATTTCTCAGTGATCGAAGGGGATTACGCGCTGAATTTAAACATCAGGCAATCAGAGATTCAGTATGGAGAAAAAATAATCCTCAGCATAAACCCAACGTTCACCCAGAGAATAAAGATAATCAGCATAAGATACATAGTGCCTTACCTTCTTTTCATCGTACTTGGAATACTTGTTGTTGTTTTTTTCATAATTCTTGCAGTAATCCTGAGAATTGCGGGAAAAAAGAAAAAGGAAAAACTCAGAAAGCAGATGCTTGAAGGAGGATTCGAAGAAAAGGCAGAATTTACCGGATCAAAATTCACCAAGTTTTGGAAAAGGATAGGCGCATACAGGAGAACAGTCTTCCTGATAGGAGACGAAGAGGAAATTCCAGTCGCAAAAATAGAAATTCTGACTTCAAATGATGTCAAGAATGCAGAATTAAAATTAGAAAAAATAGGAAGCACTTATACGCCTGATTCAAAAGCTTACAAGCATTTCAGGATTGACAAAAGAAACCTTAATGACTCTGACATAAGTTCTATCATAATTAATTTTAGGGTTGCATTATCCTGGCTTAAAGAAAACGGGATAAGAGAAAAGAACATCTGCCTTGCAAGATACAGAAAAAGGTGGGAATATTTCGATGCTGAATTCAAAGGCAGGGATGACGAGTATGTATACTATGCATCTGAGATAAATGGCTTCAGCTATTTTGCAATAATCGAGAAAACTCCTGAAATAAACGAACTTCTTAGTTACGAAAAAGACGATTCTGAAGAACATGAGGAACAGGAAAATATGAAGCAGGAGAAGAAGGAAAAGTCTGAAAAATCTGAAAAATCTGTGCAAGAAAAAAATAAAAGAAAGGAAAACATTGTCTTGTCATGGATAGTGATTCTTCTTGTAATACTTTCAGTCCTTGTTTTTGTTTATTCAAAATATTATTTCAACAATCAGACAGCAGATGGAAGAAACCAAACAGCGCTTGAAGGTGCAAATAAGACAATTTCAGGAGCGCAGGAACCTGCAGAACCAGAAACTGGCGAAACTGAAAATATTGATGAAGATATTGATGAAAATATTGAAAACGAAAGCATTTATGTCGATGACAGCGAGTTTAATCTTTTGAATAATCAGGAGGAAATTGACAGCGTTCTTGCATTCATTGAAGGCAACAACATTACAGACTCATTTAATTACCAGATTATAAGCAAAAATCAGAAGCTGACGATGAATCTTAACTATATTTTCGAGGATCCTGACAACGACATCCTTGATTTCAGCTTCTCTCCTTCTGAGAATCTCAACATAACAATAACAGACTACGATGTTCTTGTCATAATTCCCAAGAAGGACTGGTATGGCGTTGAAAAAATAGAAATTTTTGCAGACGACGGCGGTACTGTTATAAGTTCAGGCGAGATAAACATAATTGTCCTTAACAAAGATATCAGCAAAAAAAAGATGAAGGATTATATTGGGCAGTACAAGGCTTTTATTCTCATCGGAATTGCAATCATCATTGTTCTTGTCATTTCCGCGATTATCATAAGTGCCAGGGGAGGAAGGAAAAAAAGAATGCAGATTAAACAGTCATGATATTAGCCGTCAGCTTTCCTGCCAGATTATCATTTTCAATCCCATAATTATTATTATCGCTCCAAGAACCCATTCAGGCATGATGTCAACAGCGGCTAAAAGCCACAGAATTCCAAATACAATCAGAAACAGGCTCATTTTCTTCATCATCTTTGCTCTCATTTTCTTCATATCCCACTCTTCCTTCTCAGATGACACTCTCGATGTTTTTTTTGCCATTATCCCACCTCTTTTTATGAATTTTTGTTCACAATTTTTTTAATTTTTTTTTCATGATAATTCCTCTTTCTTGCCTGAACATAGAAATATGCCTTTGCTGATTCTGAGAATAAGATAGTATATGCAACAACAAATGCGGAGAGCACAATGCCAATTGCAACAGATGCAATATTTCCTGTTATTAAATTTACCAAAACATTCAGGTCAGGATTTCCTGCATTCATCACAAGGTAAGAAATAATTGGAAATCCAAAAATAAGCAAGGGAATTGATGCTATCACAAAAAGAAGTATTGAGAAAAGTATTACATAAATCATAAAGAGAATAACCTCAAATGGCCTGCTGGCAAAAATATCGAAGCTGTCAGCGAAGGAACCAAACACAGATTTTTTTGAGATGACGATTGATTGGATGAAAAACATAAGCATGAGTCCAATGAAAAATGATGAAATTTGATAGATAATGTTTCCAACTGCCGGCACAAATGTGAATAGTGAAAGCAAAAATCCCAGCAGAGCAGCAATTATTGTTCCAACAATGAGATTGAAATAACAGGGCATTACGTCAGAAAAACTTTTTCCGAGCTTCTTGTTTTTATGCACGGCATTGTCAGAAACAACCCCTTTGAATAGTATTTGAAAGAGTCCAGCTAAAACAAGAAAAATGAAAATAAGCATTGCAGGAGTCCTTATCTTGTCAATAGACTCAGCGCTTGCATTGTTTTCGAGAGTCATTGAAATTGCCTGAGAGCTGTAAATAATAATTTCTTTGTAATAAACGAGAAAGATTACTATGAAAGGAACGAATAAACAGAAAAACATCAATATCCTTTGAAATGAAAATCCATATTTTGAGGCATCTTTCACAGCTCTAAAAGAATCAATTTCATTCCTTGCATCTTCTGTTTTTTTTGTTTTTGCAACTGCTTTTTTATTTGATTTCGTCGTTTTCATTTTTAATTTCAATTATTATTTGGTGCTGTCAAGTTAAGTGGGAAATCTGCATTGGCAGGTCTGTAGTTGCCATCAATATTGCGAGCATAATCAAAATATCCGGTGTGAAAAAAGGAAATTGCAATGGGAATTTTTTCCATCGGTGACACATCGAAATGCGAGCCGATGGCAACCAACCTTTTACAAAAAGCTTGACCAAAAGTTGTGCAGCATTCACGTTGTTCAGCTGCACTGTTCGTGGCTTGCTTGCCATTGGGCGTGCCACGAAGTAAGGCTTTATACCTTACCTCGCTTGTCAACGGGGCGAAAGACGTTGGAGCAAAGTGCAACTTTGCGAGAGACTTGCCAATGTGAAGCAACACACTTAACTTGACTTTGCCGCTTTGACAAAGGATTAATAAACCTGTTTTTATTATTTAATATTGCTGCCTAATATTGCTTGTCAGCAAAAATGTTCGCAAGGGTGATGGCAACTTCCGTTAGGATGGATCCATTTGTTGTTTGGATTGTTGCAAACTACTCTTTTATCATGCCATATCCTATGAGCCTGAATCTTGTTCCTATTCTTCTTGAAATTGTAACGCGCGAACCCACATCAGCGCACACTGGAAGTTTAAGCTTGCATCTTACCTGATTTTTTCCAAGCTCAACAACTATGCCGACAGTTGCAGCAGAATTCACATTAAGCATGAGGGATTCTCCCAACTTCAAGGGCTCAACTGCAGATTCTTCCTTCGCTCCAACGACCCTGTCAAGAAGATGGGGTTCGAGAATAAAATCATACAATACTTTTGGCAGTTTTCCCTTGTGCCCGACAACTGCTCCCACGAGATTGTCTGATTTGACCACAGAGGGATCGAGCAATGTCTGCACTCCAATGCTTCCTCCAGGCCCTGCTTCATCAACATTAATGCCTCCTGTAATCAGGCTTTGGATTTTCGAGAAAATAGGAACCCATATTTTCTGATTTTTCTCTTCAACTTCCCTGCCAGGCCTTATTTCAATCTCATCTCCTTTCTTGAGCTTGCCTTGTTTAATTGCTCCTCCCAAAACACCCCCTGAAATGTTCTTTGGCAGGGTTCCTGGCTTATTGACATCGAAGGAGCGTGCAACAAACATCATCGGATTCTTGTCAGGGTCTCTTTCAGGAGTAACTATTATTTTTTCAATTACTTCTATAAGCGCGTCAATATTCACATTATGCTTCGCAGAAATTGGCACAATGGGAGCATCCTCATATTTTGTTCCTTTCAACACACTCTTTATCTGCTGGAAGTTCTTCATTGCCTGCTCTCTGCTTACCATGTCTATCTTGTTCTGCACCACAATGACCTTTTTCACATCCACAATCTCGAGAGCCATCAAGTGCTCTTTTGTCTGTGGCTGAGGGCAGCTTTCATTTCCTGCAACAAGAAGAAGGGCGCCATCCATTATGTTTGCTCCACAGAGCATTGTCGCCATAAGAGACTCGTGTCCTGGGGCATCAACAAAACTAACCTTTCTGACCGCAACAGCAGGAGCGTTGCACTTGGGACAGATTTTCTTTGTTGTATAAGCAGGGGAAGGACAAGCAGTACACTTATAGAAAATTGCGTCAGCATATCCCAGTCTTATTGTTATTCCTCTTTTTATTTCTTCGGAATGCGTGTCTGTCCATTTTCCAGAAAATCTCTCAGTCAGGGTTGTCTTGCCGTGGTCAACATGCCCCACTAATCCAATATTGATTTCCGGTTGGCT
Source organism: Candidatus Nanoarchaeia archaeon (assembly GCA_035291205.1). GTDB lineage: Archaea > Nanobdellota > Nanobdellia > Woesearchaeales > DATDSP01 > DATDSP01. Next base: position 16,381 of record DATDSP010000023.1, read on the forward strand.
GTTTTCAATCCGCCTGTTGATTTCTTCAGAATATAATCTTTCTTCTTTTTTCTCATGCTTTTCTTTTTTTTCACTGCCTTTTTTCTCTTCCGTCTCTTTTGTTTCCTTCTCAAATGCAATTTCTTCCTTCTCTCTTCTCTTTGTTTTTTTCTCTTCACCTTTTTCACTTTTACCCTCTTCCACCTCTTCTGTCCGTTCACTCTCTTTCTCTTCCGGATTTTCAGCTTTTTTTCTTCTCGCCATATTGATTTCACTATTATTTTTATTTAATTATCCTTATTTTTTATCCTTATTTTTTCAAGTTTATAAAAATCAAGTGTCCTTGGTGTACCAAGAGAAAAAATGAATTTATTGTTTTTTATTCCTTCTTCTCTTCTTTTTGTTCAGCAACCAGGGGGACTGCTCCTGCTTTTATTACTTTCAGATTCACCTGGGCTGTTTTTGCATTTATTGTGTTGCCTGAAACAGTCTTCTTTAATTTCATTCCCCATCTTTTTTTTGGCTTTTTCAGCCCAACTCCCTTTACTATTGCAATTTTCTTTCTTGCAATTCCTGCAACATCCCTTCTCATCGGAAATCCTGCATTGTCAGATCCGCCGGTTATTTCAAACTCATAGCCTGTTAAATCAAAAATTTCTCCTTTTACACGGTCTCCAATTTTTAATCCAACTAGTTTTTTGCTTTCAGTATCTCCTACTGCCTTCTGATAGCTTTTTCCGGTTTTGTCAGACATCACGAGTTTGATTTCCATTTTTATCTCCTCTCATTGTTTTATTGCTAAGTTTGCTGTGTTTTATTATCCTGAATATTATGATGCACAAAAATAAGCAGGTTGTTTAAAAAACTTTCTAAAAAAAGACAGCATCCGATTATTTTTTCTTCTCTACAAATGCCTTTTCGTATTGCGGATGTCGTGGGTAAATTGGCTTTGCAGGAAATCTCGGAGCACGAGGATAATAAGCTTGTTGAGGTGCCTGCTGAGGCCGCTGGGTGGCTGTTGTTTGTGCATAACCTCTCTGCCCATAAGGGTATTGTTCTGAATATTGCTTTTCAGGAGCAAGGTAAGATTTAGCTTCTGGTGCTCTGTATCCTTTTGCCATCTCCTTCAATTCTTTTTTTTCAGATTTTGTTGTTGCTTTAATTTTCTGCTCCTCTTTTATTTTTTCCTCCTCTTCGTAAGTTTTTGGAGTCGGAATCATCCGCTCTACAATCTCTATCAAAAAGTAGACTGGAAAGAATAGCAGTATTATCGCAAGCAGGAGGTCAAGCGTCAGCTTCGCAACTCCATAATATATCGGAGTGAACACAAGGAGTATGTAAGTCACCTGCCGGACTCTTCCAAAATAGGAAACATATCTCTTCACCCTGATTCCCTGAATGACAATCCAAAGCCCATATATGAGCACGAGTATTGCAATGCCAATCTTTGTAAAAAAAGCAGTATCAATATCTGTTTGTTGCTTGACATAAATATTGACAACAGTCCTGCTCCAGTCAACACCGACCCAAAGCACAACAATACCGTTTGAAATTGCATTTCCAAGAGAGGTTCCATGCTTTTCCTGATAGAATTCAGTAAACACCCAATTCAATATGACTGGAATGGTAATCCAGAGCATATCAAAATTCCTGAATGGAACTGCAAACAAATCCAGCCACGGATAAAGGAAATTGCCAAGGAACAATTGAAGTATTGAAGCCATTTTGCTATCTATGTGCCACAAGATATATAAAAAACTTCTTCTATCCTGTATGCGGATAGCATCTTCAAAATTTTCGACTATGTCATATAAGGAGCTGCGCACTATGCTCAGTGCAGTGTGCACAGGGTGCGCTCGTCGCTGATACTT
>DATDSP010000024.1:0-13393 GCA_035291205.1 Candidatus Nanoarchaeia archaeon
AGAAGAAAATAAAGAATACAAGGAAGGCGAACTTAAATCGGATGCATTGCCGGATTCATTTGCTGAAAAAGAAATTCTGGAAAATTAGAAGATCAATCAGGGAATTAAACTTATAATTAATCAGGGAATTAAACTTATAAGATGCTGTCAAGTTAAGTGGGAAATCTGCATTGGCAGGTCTCTCGCAAAGCCGTGCTTTGCGAGGCTGCCATCGGCTCGCATTTCGATGTGTCACCGATGGAAAAAATTCCCATTGCAATTTCCTTTTTTCACAATACGTACTTTGATTATGCTCGCAATATTGATGGCAGCTACAGACTTGCCAATGTGAAGCAACACACTTAACTTGACTTTGCCAACTTATAAAAAACCTTATAAAAGAAGGAATTATTCTTGTTCGCGTTATGGTGATTGTGGAAAAAAGAGGTTATGGAAGAATAGATGTCAAAAGAATGGGTGCAAAAAGCCAGATTAGCATTGAATACATGACTATTGTGGGAATATTTTTTATTCTGATGATTCCTGTGATTTATTTCGGCGTTGGCGAGCTGAACAACCAGATTGCCCTTGCTCAGGCAGATGATGCTGTTCGAATCCTGAAAGAAAGTGCTGACCGCGTCTACGCCCTTGGTCCTGGAAGCAGGATTTATTCTTACATAACCTTGCCAGGCAGTGTTGATGATATTTATTTTCAGGGCAAGGAAATAGTGATAAACATCTCTGTTTTTGGAGGAAGTTCACAGATAACACGGACAACTTTGGCAAATATCACGGGTGTTCTTAGAAAATCAAAAGGAACCTACAAGGTGCAGTTTGAGACATTAACTTCTGGCTTCGTTTTTATCGGCACTAACGACACAACCCCCCCGCAGGTAATCTCAACCAATCCTTCAGGCAGTATAAATACGAATTCAACAACCCTGACTGCAACAACTGATGAGGATTCAACCTGCAAGTACTGCAACGCAACAGTCTGCACAGCTGACACAAATTTCACAACAATGATTCTCAACATGTCAGGTTCAAAAGATGTGCACACAGCAGAATCAGGACTTCTGATTGACGGAACTTACACTTATTACGTGAGATGCCTGGATGGCGCCAACAACGCGATGAATACATCAGCAACAATCTCATTCACCGTTGACAGAACCGTGCCTGTGATTAGCAGTGTGACAAGCCACACAATTACAAACAGCACAGCCAGCGTAAACTGGACAACTGATGAAAGCTCTGATTCAAGGGTTCATTACGGCACGACATCTGCGCTCGGAGCAGACGCGAATGATACTGCGCTAGTCACACTGCATCAAGTAAATCTATCGAACCTTCTTAATGGAACTCTGTACTATTACAAGGTTGAATCCTGCGATAATGTTGCAAACTGCGCAAATTCGAGCTTGTTCAACTTCACTACAAAAGCAGATAATATTCCTCCTGTAATCTCAAATGTGAGGAATCATTCTATAACAAACTCAACAGTCAACATAATGTGGGACACTGATGAAAATGCCAACTCAACTGTTTATTACGCCCAAAACCTGTCGCTGGCATCAATTGCCGGCAATTCAACACTTTCAACACTTCATAATGTCACTCTAACAGGCCTCAGGAACGGCACTCTTTACTATTACAATGTCTCGAGCTGTGACATCAATGGAAACTGCGCAGTATCAGGCATTTACAACTTCACAACCACGCAGAATCCTGACATCATACCGCCAAACATCACTAACGTGACTGCCTCCCCTAATCCTGTGCAAAGAAGAGGATTCATCAACTTCACTGCAAATGTGACTGACGCAGGCGGAGTTAATATTGTGTACTTGCAGATACAGGGAGTTAACTATACCATGATTCAGAGCAGTTCTGTTGATATTTATTATTATGACACCTACATTGTAAATAAGTCAGGAACATTAAACTACACAATATTTGCAAAGGACAATGCCGGCAACAGCGCAACATCAGCAGGATATGTATTCACATCCACAAGAGGAACGATGATTGTTTTCTATGATTCAACACCTGCTGTTTCACAAACTCCTGCTTACAGGCAGTGGAACCTCACAAACTGGTCTGCTTCAAACTATGCAAACAGCGTTGGAGCAGATGCAAAAGAACAGTATGTTCTTGCTCCAAGCCCGCACAGCGATGAGAAAATTCTTGGATTGCAGGACGGCGACATTGACGTTAGTGCCCAGGTTTGGGACGGCGACAGCTGGGGTGCTGTAACAGAGTTTACAACAAGCGCTTCTGACGCTGCTACACGCAGAGGATTTGACATTGCTTACGAGCAGTCGAGTGGCAGGGCAGTTGCTGTTTACAGAAGCCAGAACAATCTTACAGTTCCTTCTTACAGAATCTGGAATGGCACTGGCTGGACAGCTGAAGCAAGAACATTGTCAATTGGCGCAGGCAACATAAACTGGATGCGCCTGGTGCCAAAGCCATCTTCCAATGAAATGATTCTTGTCACAATGGACGCTAATCTTGATATCTGGGCTCAGGTTTGGAACGGCACAGCGTGGAACAGCAACATAAGCCTTGAAATATCAACAGAAAATGTTGCCTACCAGACATTTGACGTTGCCTACGAGCAACAAACAGGAAGAGCCATTGCAGCATGGCAGAACTCAACATTGTCAACGCCGATGTACAGAATTTGGAACAGTACAAATTGGAGCGCTGTTGGAACAGCAAGCGCCACAAGCTCTGCAAACATCAGATGGCTACGGCTTGCTTCAGACAGGGCAAGCAACAAGCTGGTTATGGCAACGCTGAACTCTGTTGAAGCCCTTGATGCGCAGATATGGAACGGCACAGACTGGAGCGCCAACCAGGTTATTGATTCAAAAATTCAGGCTTCAATAACAAGAGCTTTTGATGTTGTGTTTGAAAACAACACTGGCAGGGCGTTTGTTGTTTACGGAGATTTCCACGTCACTAATCCCAGTTATGCAATTTGGAACAGCACATGGTCATTAGGCAATAATGCTTTGGATGTCAGCGGACCTACAGAATGGGTTGCTCTGAATCCTGATATAGATTCAAATATGATTTACATGCTTGTTGTTGAAAGCACAGGAGGCAATCTTGATATTCAGCGCTGGAACCAGACTGGCTGGGATAGCAAGTTCATTGTTGTAACATCTTCAGTTGTCACTGATCTGGCATTTGCTATGAGCTATGACAGGGATTAAGTGAGGATTCCCTGATTTCGTTTTGGAAAAATCAAATTATTAAAAACTGGCGGGTTTAATACCCCTGACTTTAGTCCGACAGTTTTTAATTCCAAAAACTCGCGATTAAACGAGGAGCGTAAAACCGCAGGCTTTAGCCTGCGGATAGCTCCAAGCAGCGAGTTTTTGTTATAATAGAAAACCTAAATTTGTCAAAAACTCCGCACTGAATTACAAAGCGTGCAGCGGAGTTTTTGAGCATGCTCAGAAATTGCTCGTCCTTACTGCGTGCTGAAGCATCGCAGATTGTGTCAAGAGCAATTTCTGACATTTAATATTATTTGTTAGGTTTTCCAGTATATAATAGATAATAGAGGAAAATAATAGAGGAAAAATTATATTAAAAACTATTGGTCTCTATTATAAAAACAAAAAAACCAATATGAAAATGCAATATGAAAATGAAGAACTTCAGACTGCGAATCAGGAAATTAAAGCAAAAAAAAGCCCAGGTATCAATCGAAGCAATGGTTGCAGTGGCTGTTATCTTTGCTTTCTTCATTGTAACAAGTGTGTTTTTCAGCCAGAAGAGCAATGAGGTTTCAGCAACAAGAAAATACCTCAACCAGCTCGAAGTCTGCATGAAGCTTTCAAATGTTATTACAGACATTTATGCCAACGGCGAAGGTTCTGATTTTCTTTTTTACACAAGCTATGCAAACATCTCAATAAGCAACACAACGCGCGCAATAACAATCGAGAATGAAGGTGTTTTGAGTTCCTGCAGATTTCCCCTGATGTCTGTCACGAATCTCACAAGCAACAACTTCACAATCCAGAAAGGACTGATAAGGGTGCGGAACATCAACAGCACAGTTGTCATAAATAATTATTAAGGATTAATTTATGTTATTGAAGATTAATTCATGTTATTAAGGATTAATTCATGTTATCAATTCATTTTTGGCGGGAGTGAATGATTGAAAGGGGATTATTGAAATGGCATTAAAAAAGTTAAAGCGAAATAAGAGAAACAAAAAAGCTCAGGCAGTTGCACTTGACCTAATTGCAGCAGTGTCGATTGCAATGACAGTTGTCATAATCGTTCTTTTGCTTTACAACAATTACACCCTCCGGCTCGACAAGAAAGTGGATTATCTCAGGATGAACAACAAGGCGCACCAGATTTCAGAAGTGCTTGTGATGACTCAAGGCAGGCCCGCTTCATGGAATGAGAATTTTTCCACAATAGAAAATATCGGCCTGGCATTGACTGACAGAAACCTGTCACAGGTAAAAATAGACGCGTTTATCAATCTCAGCAACACAAATTATTCCAGAATGCTTGACCTTCTAGGAACAGAAGGCTACAACTTCACTCTCGCCATAAACTCGTTAAATGGCTCTCAAATAAATACAACAGATGTCAAGCCGACCACTACGAGCACGGTTGTCAACCTGCAAAGAAGAGTACTTGTTGGAACAAGCATAAGAACCCTCGATTTTAAGGTGTGGAAATGAAATCTGAAAATGAAAAGTGCAAGATAAAATGAAGACAAAATGAAGACAAAATGAAAACAAAGTGAAAACAAAAAAATCTGTTATGCTCAGCATGGATGCTACAGTCGGCGCAATAGCTCTGCTTGTCGTTATCTTTGCAGCAACCCTTATGTTTGACACAAATGTTCACGAAAGCGAGATGTATATGCTCAGGGTAGGTGACGATGTCCTCTTAATGCTTGATTTGCAGGGCTACATTCAGACGCTGAACAACAACACAGTCTACAACAATATGACTGCAATCCTGCCAAATAACTACAAGATGGCTCTCGAAATAACAAACTACAATTTTACTGGAAGCACATTCACAGTTGACAGAATCATCAATGTAAGCAAAGTGATAACAAACTCAACACGTGTAACAAACACAAGAATCATAGTTGAGACGAGTGGTGGAGACCTCAACAAATACATATCAGCAAGATACTGGGTGTGGCTAAAATGATTGGCAAAGCAAATAAGTTGAATAAATTTAAAAAATTAAAATCGAAGAAGGCAGTTTTTTTCACGCTGAGCTTTTTCTTGATGATAAGCGTAATCTATTCTCTTGCATCCCTGATAACCTCAAAGAATCCATCGCACGACGAGCCTGTGGCAATTGAACGCGCTCATGCACTTTACTCAAGCATTGAGCAGAGCTTTCTGCGCGTCTTTGAAGGCACTACAGGAATCAACATCACAGTTTATGATTATGCAAATGTATCTGTTGTTTTCCAAAGTTCTTTGCCTCAGTACAACACGAATCTTAAGAACTCAACTGACAGGCTCAAGCGCTTCATAGAATACGCCGACAGCAGAGTCAATATAACTCTTCCTGCAAATGCCACGCAGAATCTGACACTGACAATCCAGCCCTACAATGTTTCAATAACATTCAACAGGAATGCCGGAACTTCTTCAAACTTCTCTGTGGCGCCTTACAGCAATGCAGTTATGAGGAACATAACTTCTTATGACATCACAATTTTCACAGGCCAGGTTGGTGGAAACATACAGTGGGTTACTGTCAACACAGGCAACTTTCCCTTCAGAGTCAATATCACAAAAACAGCATCGTCAGATTCGGACAGCAGAAATATAGACCCTGAGAAGCCTCTTGAAGTAAGAATAACAGGTCTTGGGGGAGGTTCTGTTTTCATTTATATGAGAAACTACACGAGACTTGAGATAGAAAGCCAGGCAAACAGTCCAATAACATTCACCACAAACATAACATTTGCGCGGATATCCAGCGAGGATGTTTTTGTGGCATATCCTGCTCTTGTCAACATTACTTCCAGCATATTCAATTATTCACAGATTTATGATGTCAAGATAAAGACGTAGTTCGACGTAGTTCTTTGGTCATTAGTTGTTTGTTGTCTTGTTGTTTGTTGTCTTGTTGTTTGTTGTATTTTTGGTCAGTTGTTTATTGTTAATCCTGATTAAAATTATAATGAACAGCCATCGACAAAAAACCAATAACCATTTTAAAATACTAACATAACTTTTAATAGTATTCTTTCTTTTGGACACAGTGCGTATAAAAAAAGGGGTGCAGGCAGAGCAAAAAGCGTTAAGAGCAAAGAGCAGAGAGTGAAGCATGGCGATGGCTCTTTTCGCTCAAGCTCGAGCCAAAGCAAATGCCAGTAGAACTAGTAATCGACCTTTCAGATATTTGGACCTATATAGCTGTGCTTCTATTAATCTTAATTCTTGTCCTAATCTATTATCTGTTGAATTACACTAGAGTCAGTAAAAGAATAGTCATTCTTTACGAAGTCCTGTTTGTCTTTGGCTTTGCAGTAGTTGCCCTTGCATTTCTTTCCCAGAGATGGTTTGTTCTTACCCTTGGAATCTTTATTGCAGTGCTCTCTCTTGTTGACTATGAGCTGAAAATCAAATATCCTGAAAAAGATATGGATAAAATAAAAGACATCCAGAAAAAATCTGATGAGCTGATTGCGAAAGAAGCAGAACTCAACAAGAGAAAAAACGAGCTGAACTTCATAGTTGCAAATCTTGAAAGCATAGAGAGAACTCAAAAACAGAAGCAGTCAGAGCTTGAAAAAAAGCAGAATGAAATCATTGAAAAGGAAATGCAGGTTGACCAGATAATAAAGCAGATTGAGGAAAGCAGGTCAATGGATCAAGTTCAGGAGGCAGTTAAGAAATACGAGCATTTTGAGGAGCAGGAAATAATCCATCTTCTGCTTTCAATGGACAAGCTCCTTGAGAGTCTTCCGGAAAATGAAGTGAATGAATTCACAAAAACAGAAAGCTTCAAATTATACGAGAAAATAATTGCAAAAATAAAAATTAATGAAATGAAGGAGCAGACTAAGTAGCAAAACAATATAAAACAAACATAAAACAAATAATGAATGAATAATGAAAGAATGATAAATAAATATAAAACAACAATAATGGACCAAGTAATAATTGAACATAATGGAACAAATTAAGATAGGTGACAAGAACAAATGAATTTTAGGAAGTGACGCAGTATGGGATTGCTTGAAAAAGCCAGACAGATGAGGGAAAAACTTGAAAAAATCGAAAAAAAAGAGCAAGAAGTACAGAGAGCTTCAGCAATTCCAACCGAAGAAAAAATTGAAGCAGGAAAACCCGAACAAAAGAAAGCAGGGGCTGAAGCTGAAAAGAAAGAGGAAAAAGCAGTGAAGGCAGAAGTGAAAAAGGAAAGAGATGAAGTGAAAGTAGAAGAGAAGAATGAAGAAAAAAGAGAGGAAAGAAAAGAAGAGAAAACTGCTGAACAGCCGAAACTAACAGCAGGAAAAATAGAGACTGACATTGACAAAGTGCAGGAATACATCTCGAAAAAAGGCAGTGCAAAGATTGATGAAATTGCTCTGAACTTCAAGATTCCAAAGGAAAAGGCAGAGCAGTGGCTTAGCATGCTTGCGGACAGCCATTTGATTCATCTGGTTTATCCTGCTGTGGGAAACCCAACTGCCTACTCAAATGAGATGTTTGAAAAAAGCAGGAAGGAGAAAGAAAAAGAAAAATGGAAAGCGAAAAAGAAATGACATTTTGATAGAGAACAAAATAAAAATAAAAAAGAGAAGAACAAGATAAAAAAGATTCAATCAACAAAAGAGGAAAAATGGCTGATGTGATTTCAAGCTATATGCTGAATGCAGAGGGTGTTTTGATTGAGATACAGATTACCGGCTACAAGAATAAGCCGACAAACTACAATCTGATGCTAAAGGAAGTCGGTGCAGGAACAAAGGTTCTGCTTGGAAAAATAAGAAACAGGATAGTAACCCAGCTCAACATCACCCCTTCTGAAATCATTGACCCTAAGCAGATTTTCAGCCTCAAGGCCAGATTTGCAGAGCATGCAAGCCTGCTTCTTTCCCAGGAGTTTCCAAATCTTCCCGAGAATATCAGAGAATATCTTGTGGGCCTGCTCATTCATGACATGCTTGGTCTCGGAGATATTGAAATTCTATTGAGCGACGAGAATCTTGAAGAGATAATAATCAACTCAGCAGGCGAGCCGGTTAGAGTGTATCATAAGAAGTTCGGCTGGCTGGAGACAAATGTACTGCTGGAATCAGAAGCTCAAATCCAAAATTACTCAAACATCATTGCGCGAAGAGTTGGAAGGCAGATAACAACATTAACTCCACTGCTGGATGCCCACCTCATCACAGGAGACAGGGCAAATGCTGTTCTTTATCCAATTTCAACAAAAGGAAACACAATCACCATAAGGAAATTTGCCCGAGACCCCTGGACAATGACTGATTTTATCAACAATAATACCTGCACTTCTGGAATATTTGCATTGATATGGCTCACAATACAGTATGAGATGAACGCGCTTATTTCAGGAGGCACTGGCTCTGGAAAAACAAGCATGCTCAATGTCTGCATGCCATTCATTCCCCCGAATCAAAGAATTATCACAGTGGAAGACACGAGAGAGCTTCAGCTTCCTAAATTTCTTTACTGGACTCCTATGACAACAAGACTTCCTAATCCTGAAGGAAAGGGAGAAATCACAATGCTTGATCTTCTCATAAACTCGCTGAGAATGAGGCCTGACAGGATAATTCTGGGGGAAGTAAGGCGAGGAAGAGATGCTGAAGTATTGTTTGAAGCAATGCATACAGGCCACAGCGTTTACGCAACAATCCACGCTGACTCCATAAATGAGACAATTGCCCGGCTTGTCAATCCTCCAATTTCTGTTCCTCCGAATCTTCTTGAAACAGTGAACATGAACATTGTTATGTTCAGGGACAGGAGAACAGGCATAAGAAGGGTGCTTCAGGTAGGTGAATTTGTTCTGGAGGAAGAAGGAGGAAGATCAATTCTCAAGCCAAACATTCTTTACAGGTGGCAGCCTTCTGTTGACAAGCTTGTGCCTCACTCGGATTCACTAAGACTCTTTGAAACACTTACAAGGCATACAGGACTGAGCCTTGAGGAGATAAATCAGGACATCCTGCACAAGAAGGAAATCCTGGACTATCTTGCAAAAAGAAACATAAGAACCGCGGAGAACATTGGAAAAACGATGAAGGAATACTACCTTAATCCTGATTTTGTGCTGGAATTAGCCCGCAAGAATGCTGATCCAAAAAATCTCATTGAAGGATGATTTAAAATAGTCATGGTAAAACTGAAATGTCAGAAATTGCTCTTGACGCAATCTGCGATGCTTCAGCACGCAGTAAGGACGAGCAATTTCTGAGCATGCTCAAAAACTCCGCCATATGCTCCGCACTTCAGTGCGGAGTTTTTGGCATGTTGAAAATAGAAAATAGAATGTTGACAATGAAATATTGACAATGCAAAATGGCAAAAACAAGATACGCATTCACTTCAATTGCGCACGCCGTGGCGCCGTTTTTTCCCCTTCTCGAGCTTCAGCTGAAGCAGGCAAGAATTGAGGCAACAGCGCTGGATTACCTTGCTGAAACCTTTGACTTTATTTTCAAGAATTTTCTCTTCCTGACTGTTTCGATATTTCTTGTTCTCATCATCGCAGGCCAGATAAGACTTTTCTTGCTTTTTTTAATAGGAATACTGGTATTGTGCCTTCTCCTTTTCACGCGAAGAATTGCTTACCCGAAATTTCTCGCAACCAAAACAACAAGAGACCTTGAAAACAATCTTCTTCCTGTTGTAAGAACATTGATAATTCAGGTTGAGTCAGGAGTTCCACTTTTTACTTCCCTTGTAGGAATCTCAAACGAGAATTACGGCGAGGTTTCAAAGTCGCTGAAAAAAGCAATAAGGGAAATAAACGCAGGCAGGCCTGAAATCGAGGCATTGGAACAGATGGCTGATGAGAGCCCCTCAATATTCTTCAGGAGGGCTATGTGGCAGATTACCAATGGAATGAAGGGAGGATCTGACATTGCGGTTGTTCTCAGGGAAGTTGCAAAAAGTCTCTCAGAAGAGCAGATAGACCAAATAAACGAGTACGGAAGCACCCTCAATCCCCTGGCAATGTTTTACATGATGATTGCAATAATCATGCCGACTCTTGCAATAACTTTCTTTATAGTTATGAGCAGTTTCATCGGCATTCAGGGGTATGTTGTTCAGCTGGTGCTTTGGGTGTTTTATGTAATTGTCATTTTGATGCAGATAGTGTTTTTGGGAGTCATCAAATCAAGAAGGCCGAATCTGCTCAGAGAGTAATAAGGCAGTAATTTAATAAAAAAGATAATAAAAGATAATAAAATAGGAGATTAAAAAATGGTGTACAGATTAATTGCAAGACCGCTTCCAAGAGCAACAATAAGATTTTTTGAGAAGCTCATAGTTTATGCTGACATAGAATATGATGTAGAGAAATTTCTTGGTTTTGTAATTGTCAATTCCTTTCTCGCTTCAATTTTCCTTAGTTTTGTTCTGGCTTCCGCAATAAAACTCCCATTTTATTTGTTCTTTTTTTCTTTTCTTGTCTTTCTGCCTTTTGCTTTCTATATGTACCTTGTTTTTTCAGCAGACAAGAGAAGCAAATTCATAGAAACAGTTCTTCCTGATGCGCTTCAAATGATGTCCTCTAACTTAAGAGCAGGATTCACAACAGACAAGGCCCTTCTTCTGAGCGCCCGGTCGGAATTCGGGCCCCTAAGCAAGGAAATCAATCGTGTTGGGACAGAAATAACAACAGGAAAGGACATCGAGCAGTCAATGCTTGATTCCACAAAAAGAGTGAAGTCATCTATTTACGAAAGAACTATGAAGCTTATTGTTTCAGGATTGAAATCAGGAGGCCGTCTTTCTGACCTGCTTGAGCAGACAGCCAAAGACCTGAAGGAGCAACAGGCTGTAAGCAAGAAGGTAGGGACGAGCGTCAATATGTATGTTATTTTTATGTTTTTTGCAGTCGGCTTCGGCAGTCCTCTTGTGATGAGTCTCGTCTCAGTTCTCCTCGAAGTTTTGATTAAGGGTTTTTCTCTTGTAAGCGTACCCCAGCAGTCAAATGTCCCGCTCTTAATTTCAGGCATTGACATCAACCCATCATTCATAATTACTTTCACAGTCATTAATCTCATCACGACAGCCATCATAGGAAGCCTTGTCATCGGCCTGATTTCAAAGGGAAAAGAAAGGGAAGGCATAAAATACATTCCTTTACTGCTCGCAGTCTCCCTTGGTCTTTTTTTCGCTGTACGATTCGTTGCAACAAAAATCCTAGGCAGCCTGTTTGCAGCTATGTAAGTAGAATTCCAATCTGACAGTTGTTTTTTTATTCCTGTCAACTTCCGTGCTCATATTATCTGCCAGGCTTCTCATTATAGGCAATCCGATGTGCAGGGAGTCTGAATCGTTAAAATCCTTCAATAATTCATCTATACTTTTTTCTTCTTCACCTCTTTCCTTTTTTTCATTTTTATCAGCATGAACATTTAATGTTCCGCCATAGTCTGTTATGCTGATAGCTATCCCGCCAGCCAAGTTTCTGTATTCAACACTTATGTTCCTGTCTTTAGGGCCGTGAATAATTGCGTTGTCATAAGCTTCTGAAACAGCATGATTGATGTCATAAATTTTATCCCCGCAAAAGCCGGATTCAGAAAGCATTTTTTCAAGAGTCCTTCGCACAACCCACGCATACATTTTTTCTGGAGGCATTATTATTTTTGCCTTCAGACTGCCTGAATTCCCTTTGTACTCCCGGAAACAAACCAAAGCGCCCTTTTTTTCCTTTCGTGGACTGCATAATGCAATTTTAACTATGCTGTTTTGGCTTTCCTGAGAAAAATCAGAGAGAATCTTCAGAATTCCTTCAGAATATCCCAATGTTTCATTAAGAACATATCCAGTTTCATTAAGAACATATCCAAATACTTCATTCAGCATTTCCCGATTTCGTGTGTAATCTGAAACCAGTACTGTGAGAATCCTATTGAAATCATTCTTTCTGGATTCTTTGCAAGGCAAATGTCCTGTTTTTATAGCTTCCATCATCTTTAGGCTCCATCACCTTAAGACTTTGAAGAGAGAGGTTGCTTCGAATTTTAAATATCCTTTGTTTAAGTTATTATAATTTTTATTCAACCAGGTTAATTTTCTTAACCAATATCCGATATGTCAATCTTTATGATTGTTTAACTGTTTTTTGTCAATTCAGGATAGGAATGAAATATAGATTGAGACAAAACGTACATGCATAGCATCCTCAAAGTAAATTCAATCAGGTAATAGATTAGACTAAGAAGATTAAAGTAAAAAAATCAATTAACAACCACCAAAACAAAAAATATATAAATAAGACTACTCTTACTATTCTTACTATGCTAAGCCTGACAAAAATGACTTCAAAAGGACAAGTTGTGATTCCTCAGGAAATCAGGGAAAGAGAAAAGCTGAAGGAGGGTGAAAAGCTTCTTGTGTTTGGTTTGGACGGAGCAGTAATCCTTAAGAAAATATCTGGGCTTGAAAAAGCGAAGTCCCGGGATGATTTTGAGTCGCTTCTCGAGTCGATGTGGGAAACAGCGGAAAAAAGAAAAATAAGAAGAGCGGATGCCGAGCAAGAAATAACTGATTATAGAAAAAATAAAAATGCGCGCAGTTCTTGATGTCAACATTCTCATATCAGCAGTGATAGTGAGAAATGGGAATGAAGCCAGAATTCTGAAAGCCGCGCACAATAATGATTTCAAGATTGTGACTTCTCTTGAAATCCTTAAAGAGTTCAGGGAAGTAATTTCAAGGCATAAATTCGGATTTTCAGAAAACCAAATCATACGAATAACCCTTCACATTATTGAATCAGCAGAAATAGTCCAGCCGAATATTAAAATGGGTGTGATTAAGGAAGATCCTTCTGATAACAAGATAATTGAGTGCGCAGTTTCTGCAAATGCTGACTGCATTGTTTCAGGAGACAGGCATTTGCTTGGAATTGGAAAAATAGCCGGCATCCCAATACTCAGAAGCTCAGGGTTTATTGATAAGTTGAATAAGAAATCAAATAGAAGATAATAGAAGAGTATAAGAGTATAATAGAATATAAATCGCTGATTAAGGCAAAATTCAAAGGGCTAATATGAAACCCTGCCCAGCATCAATTCCGCAGCTCGTAGATAAAACAATCTGGCTCGTCGCGAGGGGTTGCTCCCTACGGGAACGCAGAGCCTGAGAATAAAACACCGAACAGCGAGGACGATGCTGGCGAG
>DATDSP010000025.1:0-4330 GCA_035291205.1 Candidatus Nanoarchaeia archaeon
CAACCGTTTCGTCAGTTGACGACGATGTGCAGGACAAGCTTACACTGTTCGTGGCTTGCTTGCTATTTGGCGTGCCACGAAGTAAGGCTTTATGCCTTACCTAGCTTGTCAACGGGGGCGAAAGACGTTGCGGGAACGCAGAGCCTGAGAATAAAACACCGAACAGCGAGGACGATGCTGGCGAGCGAAGCGAGAGGGTTTCATATTAACCTATAATTTTAGTACAATGTACATTATTACAAATCCTTGACAGTTATCTCATTACTTATAAGCTTCCTTAAAATTTCCCCTACTTCAGTTATTGGTATTCTTTTCTGCTCTGTTGTATCCCTATCCCTGATGGTCATGTCCTCATTTTCCAATGAAGTAAAATCAACAGTAACACAGTACGGAGTGCCTTGTTCATCCTGCCGTGCATATCTCCTGCCTATGCTTCCTGACAAGTCAAACTGGCAGTTTAATTCTGTTTTCAGGAGATTATAAACAAACCTTGCTTTTTCAACCAGCTCAGGCTTATTTGCCAGAAGAGGGAAAACAGCAACTTTTATTGGAGCAAGCTTCGGATGAAGCCTCAACACGATGTTGTCCCTCTCTGCATCAAAACTGTAAGCATCAAACATAAATACCAGAAATGCTCTTTCAACTCCCTGCGAAGGCTCGCACACAACATAAGGTACAATTCTCGTTTTTGATTCTTCGTCGAACAAGCTCAGCTCTTTTTTTGAATGCTCCATGTGTTGTTTGATATCAAAATCTGTCCTGTTTGCAACTCCCTGAAGTTCTTTCCAGCCAAAGGGAAAATTATATTCAAGATCCCACGTATCAAGGGCGTAATGGCTTTTTTCAGTGCCGAGATGCTGTCTTATCCTGAATTTTTCTGCATCTGCTCCCAGGGAGATGAACCATTTGTGCTCAACAGCAAGCCAGTAAGCGTGCCACTGCGTTTTTATTATTTTTTTCTCAATAATCTCCTTAATCTTCATTTTTTCAGCACTTTTCTCTTTTTCCTGCATTTCTGCTGAAAGAACATTAATCTCGTGGCTGAGAACCTCGCTGATGTAGGGGCAGTCATTGATTTTTTCAGGATGAATAAAATATTCTATTTCCATCTGCTCAAATTCACGGCACCTGAACAAGAAATCCCTTGGGCTGATTTCATTCCTGAATGATTTTCCTGTTTGTGCTATTCCAAACGGAAGCTTCAGCCTTGCGTGCTCGGAAACAAGCTTGAAATTGGTAAAAATTAGCTGTGCTGTTTCAGGCCTTAAATATGCAGTTGATTCTTCTTTTTCATGAGGACCTACATTCGTTTTGAACATCAAGTTGAAATCTTTTACTTCCTCAAAGTCTCCTCCGCAGTTCGGGCACTTCAAGTTGTTTTCTTTTATCAGTTTGTTAATATCAACTGCTTTCATCCCCTCTGTTTTTATTGCGAGAGCATCCTCAATAAAGGTGTCTGCCCTGTATTTTGACTTGCATTTTTTGCAGCTAACCATCAGGTCTGCGAAATTGCTCACGTGCCCGGATGCTTCCCAAACTTTTGGATTAGCTATTATGCATCCATCAATACCCACTATGTCATCCCTTTGCCTGACGTGATATTTCCACCACTCCTGCTTTATGTTGTTTTTCAGCTCAACCCCAAGATGGCCGAAGTCAAAGAATCCTGATAAGCCGCCGTAAATATCTGAATTTTGGTAGACGAATCCTTTTTTCTTGCAGAAAGAAGCCATTTCTTCAACTGAGATTTCCTTTGACATAATACGACAAGAAAAAGTTTTTATTTAAAATATTTTGCTTTTACTGCTTTTGCGTCTTTATTTACTTCAGGTAATTCGGCAGGGCAAACATCGCCTTGTGGTATTCGAAGTTGTAGAGTTTTGTGTCAAAGCTTATTTTATTGCTTTCAACGCTGGCTGGCCTGTAAGTATCGGATGCAAAAACATAGCTCCATGTTCCGCTGGGATAATCTGGCATTGGAGCGATGTAAGGATTAACCTCCTTAAAAACAGACTTCAGTGCTGACAGATTTTTCCTGAAAAATTCTTCAAAAAACATTGGTGATTCTGTCTGCGAAACAAAAATTCCGCCTTTGTTCAGCTTGCTCTTGATTAATCTATAGAAGTCTTCTGCAAAAAGACTCTGCGCAAAAGCCACAGGATCAGTCAGGTCAGCAATGATAATATCAAATTTTTCATTTGCTGATTCAAGGTATTTTTTTCCATCCTGATTTATGATTTTTACTTTTTTGCTGCTGAAACCTTTGGAGACGTTTGGGAAAAATTTTTTCGACACTGCTACAACTTCCTCGTCAATGTCGCACACGATTATCTCTTCAATTTTTTTAATGTTGTTGTGCTTCAGTATTTCACGGGCTGTTCCCCCGTCTCCTCCGCCAAGCACAAGAATTCTTCTTGGTTCCTGATGGATAGTCAAAGCGGGATGAACAATTGCCTCGTGATAAAAAAACTCATTTTTTTCAGTGAACATTATTTTTCCGTCGAGCACGAGCATATTTCCAAATTTACTTGTTTCAAAAACATCAATCTGCTGGTATTTGGATTTTTTTGAAAAGAGCTTTTTGCTGATTTTGACAGCATAAGAGGCAAATTCATCACCTTCAAAATTTTCAGGATATTTCTCTTCGAACCAGTTGCTGTTTTTGTTTCCGCTTTTGCTTTCCATCTTGCCTGTTTTGTTTAAAATTTTGAATATTTTCAGGATAATTTTCGGGACGATCTTTCACGGATAACAAAAACTCGCTGCTCGGAGCTATCCGCAGGCTAAAGCCTGCGGTTTTACGCTCCTCGCTTAATCGCGAGTTTTTGGAATTAAAAACTGTCGGACTAAAGTCCGAGGTATTAAACCCGCCAGTTTTTAATAATATTTCTTGAGATCATATGGATTCTTGTCTGTGGATATTTCGCGCTTTTCAGCAAGGATGTCCTGAACGTATCTCGAAAGAGTGAACATCTTTTGGTGGAACTCAGGTGAGTAGAGTTTTAAATCCTGAATTCTTTCTCTTGCAAATCTTCTCCTGAGCTGTTCAAGATTTAATTTTGCGGGGTCATAATCCTGCGACATTACTGAAAATGACTCTTCAAAGCCGAAGCTTTGCGTGAACATGGTATACGGCAGAACATTCCTAAAAACTGATTTTTGTGTCGCGATTATTGTTCCGAAGGTAATCGGGCAGAGAGATGGTGAATCACACTGCGCTGAAACAACTGCTCCTGGAAATTTGTCGCGTATCATTGAATAGAACTCTTTTGTAAAAAGAAATTTTGATGGGCCGCTCGGATCAGTCAGGTCCAGAATCACAACATCATATTTTTCCCCTGTCTGCTCAATGAATTTCCTGCCATCGTCAATTATCAGCTCAACTCTTGAATCCTGAAAAGCGCTGCGGCATACTGACTGAAGATATTTCCTTGAGAGCTCCACAACATCGCCGTCTATTTCAACCATTGTGATTTTCTTCACACCCTTGTATTTGGCGACCTCCTCAATTGAACCACCATCTCCTCCTCCGATGACAAGAACATTTTTGGGATTTGGATGAGTCATCATTGCAGGATGCACGAGATACTCATGGTAAAAGAATTCGTCGCTTTCAGCTATCTGCACGAAATTATCGAGGAGAAGTATTCTTCCGAACTGATCATTTTCAAAAATATCCACTTTCTGAAACCTGCTTTTTCCAGAATAAATTAATTTTTTTATCTTGAACAGCTGATAGTAATTGCCAGAAGTCTTCTGAACAGCAAAATTACAGTTGTCCATAGAAATTTTAATCATTCATATCATCCACAAATCATCTGTGAACAACCCTGTGAGCATAAGAGCCGGGCTTGAAGTTTTGGAGAAGGAGATGGAAAGCATTGTATGCCCTTTCTTCATTGCTGTTGCCACAACAAAAAATATCTACTGCTGCAAAGTTTTTCTCAGGCCATGTGTGAATGCTTATGTGAGATTCAGAAAGAACTATCACTCCAGTTACTCCAACTGGCTGAAATTGATGGAATGTTTCCTCGACTTTGGTAAGACTGCTCTTTTCAACAACATCATTCAGAAGTTCGCTGACAGTATCTTTCTTTGACAATAATTCCACTGGACAATCTTTAAGATCCACCAAAATATGAATTCCCACGCTCATTTTGCCTTTTGATTTTTAATTTTAAGTTTTTTAATTTTGATTATTTGATTATTTGATTATTTGATTATTTGATTATTTGATTATTTTGATTTTAATTATTTTAATTTTGATTGTTTGATTATTTTGCCCATCGATTTTTTATCGACGAAAATGTATTTTGCGTACTATAGAAAA
>DATDSP010000026.1:0-9752 GCA_035291205.1 Candidatus Nanoarchaeia archaeon
TAATGCAGCGCACGCGTTCCTGGATATGAGGGGCGACCCAAATCCTTTGTTGAATCCTAATACAGTTAGAATCTACAAATGGACTGATAATGACATTCATTTTGATATTTGGGATTCTGCAGGAACACAGAGAAAAGTCAATGCTCCAATCACAAACTGGCAGGCAGGAACGTGGCATCACGTTGCTGTGGTTTTCAACAACACTATCATCAGCGGAGTTCAGTCAACAATGATGAAATTATATCTTGATGGCAGTCTTGCTGATGACACTGTTGCAGGCACAACTTCACCTTATATTATTGGAAGATTCTCTACAACATTCTATTTAGGCAGTTTTTGGGATGGCAATAATCCTGTAAATGGAGTGATGGATGACTTATTTTTGAGCTGGAATGTCAAATCATCCGAAGAAATAAAGAACGATAACAGAAGCAAGATAAGCAATCACAACGGCACAATAGAATTCTGGGTTAAGCCGAACTGGAACGGCAATGATAATGAGATTCATATGCTGTTACTGAGCTATTCTCCCTTCGGTGGGGGCATGAACACATTTAGTGTCTTCAAGCAGGCAGACAACAATTTGATATGCCAGGCAACAGACAGCACAAACAATCGCTACTCTCAGTTGGATATTTCTGGCTGGAAAGCAGGAGAATGGCATCACATTGCCTGCAGGTACAGCTACAATGATCCGATATTTGTTGATGGTTTTGATAATGCCCATTATATGGATGTCTGGGTTGATGGGCAACAATCAACTGCAGGAAATCTGCTGTCATCAAAATTAAGCCCTCCAGTATTGCCTTCAAGCATGAGAATTGGGAACAACATTGGCGGCACCAATTATTATGCAGAATCAGTTATTGATGAGCTCAGAATTTCTGACAAGCTAAGGTCAAAGTCTGAAATAATGGAAAGCTATTACAGAAGAACTTATGGAAATCTTCCTCAGCAGTTCCTTGCGCATTTTGATGGAATTTTATTGACAGTTGACAATGAAAATCCAACTGTATCAGCAGGAGTAACACAGCCATTGGGAAAACTCGGACAAGGTGTTTTGGTTGATTCAACAGATTCATTGACTTACAGCACAAATGGAAACCTGAACATTGAGGAAGGAACCATACAATTCTGGATAAAGCCAAACTGGAACTGGAATGACGGTGTTGAACATTATTTGCTTGACTCTGCAATCAGCCCCTTGACTGACAGGATTGCAATTTACAAGTCTGCTGGCGGTTCCCTTATTTTTACTATCTGCGACAATGCAGTGTGCAGAAGTGCGCAAAAATCAAACATCGGCTGGCTTAATGGAGAATGGCATCAGGTTTCAGCAACTTATGGAAATGGAATGCGTCTTTACATCGACGGTGTGTTGGTTGACAACAACGCGTATTTCATCCATCTGCTCAGCAAGCCATCATCATTTAGCATTGGCTCCACTTACACAGCATCAAGCCAGGCAAATGCAGTCATTGATGAATTAAGAGTTTCTGATAAATTCCTTTCAGCAGGAGAAGTCTATGAGGATTATGCAAGGCAGAAAAACAGCAGGCCGTTCTACAACAACGAATATATGATGTCGTTGAGCAGCTCATATGCCAACATTAATGACCTTATTAATTTTGAATACATTCCTGTTGGAGGAGGAGTATTTGGAGATGGAGTAAATTCAACACAATCAGCAATAACCACTGTAGTGCAGACTTCAGATGATTCAACTGTCTTAAATTCCGAAACAAAAAATTCAGTTGTCCAACAATATTCGTTTGTTGTGGATTCGATAATTGTTGATTCAGACATAATAAACTCATCAGTTTTCCAGTCGAATATAACATTGTCGAATCTTACAAACTCTTCTGCTTATAATTCAACTGTTGTGATGTCAAATGTGACGCGCTCGTTCGTGAACAATTCATTAATCCTGGGCTCTGCTGTTTATGACTCAATAATCAACAGCTCTTTCATCAACATCTCTTGGATAAATGGCTCAATAATAACGAATTCAACAGTATACAATTCCACAATACTGAATTCAACTGTGCTGGATTCCATTGCAAGGAACTCAAATATCACAAATTCAACAATCGATGATTCTTACATTGACACATCAATAGTCTGGAACAGCAACATAACTTTTTCAGATGTGTGGTTCTCTTTCATCAATGGTTCACTGATAAACAATTCATATATCTACAATTCTTCGATATTCAATTCAAACATTGAAAGTTCTTATGTCAAGAATTCCAACATTACGAACAGCATTATCAATTATTCAGACATATTTTCATCATTCGTATACAATTCCACAATTCTGAATTCATCAATTGACAAGTCATTGATTAATGGTTCTTTTATTTTCAACTCCTCAGTCAACAGCTCAGTTGCAAGGAATTCGACAATAAATGATTCATCTGTATTCAATTCAACAGTTCTTGATTCAACTGTGCTGGGCTCGTATGCAAACAAAAGTTCGCTGATAAATATTTCAGCTGTATTGAATTCAACAGTCAGCAATTCTACAATCCAGAATTCAACTGTGCTGTTCTCGGTGATTTTGGATTCGATAATAAGAGATTCGTTCATAAACAGTTCAATGATTGCAAATTCAACAATAATAAACTCGACAATTTTCAACAGCACAATCATTAATTCAACAGTTGACAATTCAACAGTCAGGGATTCTTATCTCAAGGACTCAACAGTAAATCTAAGCATAATCAACTCGTTCTCTGGAACAGGCGACTACATTATTTCCTCGAGGACAGCGAATTCGAGCATAAATTCAAGCAGGATATTCAATTCAACAGTCTTGTTTGTCTCAGGCACTAACAGCAACATTACAAACTCGTATAAATTCAATGTTACAATGCACAACTCAACAAACATAATTGCGGATATTCGTGATTCAACAGAAATCAACACAACAGCCAATAACTGCATTGTCAGGAATTCTGTTCTTGGAAATACCGAGCTGAAGAATATTACTGCTTTCTCTGGAAGAAGCTGTTACGTTGAAAATTCAACACTTATTGATGTGAATGCAACGAATGCTGAAATAATCGGCTCAAGAATAGACCCTTCGCTGATAGTTGATTCCACAATAACAAATTCAAACCTGACAAATGCAACAATACAGCACTCTGTGATTAGTGGGGCAAATCCGAGCTGTGTGGGATTTGACATCTTTGATGCAACGATTATTGAAGATGAAATAATAAGAGGCCATGTGATACATAACGGACAGCCTTATCTTGGGCCGTACAAAATGTCGCTGATATGCAGCGGGACGATTCAATTTGGAGCAGCTCTTCCGGGCATTGGAGAATTGATAATCAACAAAACAGCGCCGGTAAAAAATGGAGACTCTGTAATAGTTTATTACAAGGGAACTAAAAGAAACTTATCCGTAATGTTGAATGCCACTTTATTGACTCAGGCAGCGGATTTGGTTGAAATGTACGACAACGGCACTTACGCGGATATCCTGGCAAATGACGGCATCTACACTTCTCGGGCAATGACAGTTGCAGGAGCAGTTGAGCCAAATGCAATAATAACCGCCCTGATGTACGATGTTCTTGGCACAGGCACGAAATGGAATCTCTCAGCATTAATCAAAGTTGACAATACACCTCCATCTATGGGCGCTTTCAAAATAATGTATCCTCTTGGCCAATCGAAGGCAAAGGAAGGGCAAACAGTTACAATCAATTTCTATATTGATTCAAATGACACTGGTAATGTTTTTTTGGATTGTAGTAGCATTGGGGCTGGGTTCAAGCTAATGTCCTCTTTTAACCATAATTACTCAGCCCAATGCACTATAACCAGAGTAACTGCAGACGGTGCGCTTCCAATAACAGTTAATGCAACTGATTTTGCCGGAAACACAGCAACAGCAACTGCAAATGTAAATGTTGACACTATTGCGCCGTATGGGCCAATAACTCTTTACATAAACGCAGCGCCAATAGACAACGATGGAATAATCCTGCTTGACTGGAATCCTTCAGGTTCAGCAGACACAGCATCTTACAGGATTTACAGGTCAAGAACATCGAATGTACAGATTGTTTCAGGAAATCTTGTCAGGACATCAGCAGCAAATTTCACAACAGATTATCCAGGAGCAGACGGAACATATTATTACGTTGTAACTCCTGTGGATGATGTTGGAAATGAGGGCCTGCAGTCTACTGAAGTGAGCACAACAATTGTTACAAGCGCTCCAACTGTGTCGTCGATAAATGTCCAGTATCCGCAAGTTCAGTATCCGCAGGGGCAGACAAAAGCAAAGAATGGTGATGTGATTGTTATTACTTCGTCAGTCACGGATTCGGTCGGAGTCAGCGCGGTGATAATAAACCTGACTAACATCGGCGCTGGTGATAATGTTTTGATGCGGGACGACGGAACACTCGGAGATGTCATTGCCGGCGATGGTCTGTACACATTCAAGGCAGTTGTTTCAGGAACAGCCGGAGAAGCGAATCTGACTGTAACATTGACTGCAAACAACACAGCAAACAACAAGAGAATTGCAATTGGATATGTTAGTGTGGATAATGTTGTGCCAACAATAGATTATTCTTATGTTTTATATCAAACCATAGATCAAACACAGGCAAAAGCAGGACAGTCAATCACGATAGTTGCGAATATCGCACCAAATGATACTATTGTGAGAGCAACAGCAGGATGCCCGCACCTAATTGCAGAGGATGTTGAAATAATAGAACTTTCAATATCAAAAGATTTGCCATACATTCGTGCAACCGGAATTTGTAATCTTGTATTCACACAACTTAATGCAGAATACGAAATAAACACAACTGTAAAAGCTTATGACGCTGCTAACAATATAGCAACTATGAAATTAGCTGTCTCCATCGACAACCTTCCTCCTGATGCTCCTGTGCTAAATTCAATAGCCTCGTCAGCAAACGGACAACTGCAATTAAGCTGGAATTCAGTATCCGACGCTGTCAGATACAATATTTACAGGTCAACAACAGCAAATTTCAACATTGCCCCTGGATTTTTGGTTGGAAACTCAAGCAGCACACTCTTCACAGACAATCTTGGAATTGATGGAACGTATTACTATCGCATTACTGCTGTTGACAATGTAGGCAACGGAGGAAATCAGAGCAATGCACAGTCCGCATTGGTTGACACAAATGCCCCGTCAATTGAAAATGTGCAGGTAAAATATCCTGGAACACAAACTGCTGCGAAAAATTATGATGACATTCTCATCTCAGCATTAATCAGGGATTCTAATGGAGTCAGCCTGGCGTACATTAATGCAGAGAATTTCTCAGGAATTTCATTAAATCAGATGAATGACAACGGCATTAACGGCGACCTTGCAGCAGGAGACAGCGTTTACACCGCAAGAATAAATGCATTCGGGACAACAGGAATAAAGGTATTCACAATTACTGCCAATGATACATTGAACAATACAAGAACAATAACAGCGAATGTGCAGATTGACAATCTTGGGCCAGCAATAAACAATGTTGTGATTTATTATCCAAATCCAGGAAGCGAAGCAGGGAATGGAAATACAATCACTATCTCTGCAAATATCACTGAAGGAATAAAGGCAACAGTTGACTGTTCTGCTGTCGGAGCTGGAATAAAACAGATGGCAACTGCTGATGGAGTAAATTATTCAGCTCAATGCACTTTGATTTATTCAGAAACTGCAAATCAAAACATTGTGATTAATGCAACTGATGAAAATGGAAACACTGCTCAATTATCCTGGCCAATTGGCATTGACAATGCTCCTCCTGCAATTGTTGAAAATGTAAGTCTTTATGACATTGCTCCTGCTGTCGGAACAGTACTGTTGCAATGGCCAGCAGCAAATGATGCAGCTTATTACAAAATCTACAGGTCATCAACACCGGACTTTGATGTTGCACCCGGATTTTACATAAAAAATACAACTTCTCCTGGCGTGTACGACACTCCGGGAGCAGAGGGAATATATTATTACAAAGTTTCTGCTGTTGACAATATCGGCAATGAAGGGCCTGCTTCAATTGCTGTTTATACATCAATAGTAATTCTGAAGCCAATTGGAAAAGCATTTGTTTATCCAAAAATTATCAGGAACACTGCGAACATAACAATGACTTACTTTGGAGTCAAAAACAAGAGCACAGTTTATGTCAACACATCAACATTTGATTCCAATGGATTTGTTGTTTATCTTAATGAAACAAATGAAGATGCAGTTTACAACAACACGTACATTGTTTCACCTACAAACAATCTGCCTGATGGAAATTACACTGTGATATTTACAATAAATGATTCTGGCTCATTCTTCAGACTGCGGACTCAGATTTATCTTGATAACACTCCGCCAACAGGAGACGTTGTGATAAACAGCCCTGGAGCATTGGGATTTGAAGAGGTGAATCCTGAATTCACTGCAACACGGCTTGTTAGTTTAAGATTGGCATTCAATGACAGTTATCTGCTCAGGGACTGCAGGTATTCCAATGAAGAATATAATTTCACTGAATGGGAATCCTGCACAACAACAAAATCCTGGCTGTTGAATGACATTAATGGTTTGAGAACAGCGATATATCAAGTAAGAGATGTTGCTGGAAATGTATTAACTGTGAATGATACGATTTATCTCAACAAATCAGGGGCAGGGCTTGACAATTCCCCTCCATCAGCACCGATAGTTATTGATGACGGCGATTACACCAGCGATAACAAAACACTGCATGCGAGATGGATTAATTCAACTGATCACGAATCAGAGTTTTTGCACATCCCTCTTGTTTATTCTTACAGTGTCAACTGCTCAATTTCAGGGCTTATAGTCAATGAAACTTCTGCAGGCACATCAGCAGAAGCCTACATAAATGTAACTGGAAAAATTCAAAATGGAGACAACTGTGTTGTTGCAGTGAAAGCAATAAACTCAGCAGGCCTTTCCAATGAATCAGAATCAGATGGAATAATTATAGACACAGAACCCCCTGTTCTTGTGAATCTGGAAAGCATAACACATCCTGATGCAAACACATGGTACAGTGACGACAGCCCAAACATAACTTGGGAATTTAATGATTCTCTTTCAGGAGTCAGGCAGTACAGCTTTATTCTTGATCAGGCTTTCAACACAACGCCTGATGGAATTCCGGAAACAAATGAAACATCAATGCAGTATTTCTTCATTGGCTCAGGAACTTATATGTTCCACATAATTGCACAGGACAATGCCGGAAACTGGAATGCTGAAAAAAGAATAGCTGTGAAAATAGACTCAACTCCTCCGACAGTTCCTCAGATGCTCAATTCAGTGCAGTACACAAACACCTCGCTTATGCAGTTCAACTGGACAGCATCAACAGACATGAGCGGAGTTGACGATTACTTCCTTGAAGTCAATAGAACCCCTGATGGAGAAATAATATTCAATGATTCAGTTGGAAATGTCACGACAATGCTTATAGCAACTCCGACTGACGGCAATTATCAGGCAAGAGTAAAGGCAAGAAATGGTGCTGGAGTCTGGAGCGAATTCTCTGACACTGTTTCAACAGTTGTTGACACAATTCCTCCTGCAGTTTCAATTGTGAAGCCTACGGCAGTAGGAATTTCAATGAGCAACAGGCCAAATCTAGTGGTTGCTACTAATGAGCCTGCAAACTGCTATTACCAAAATGCGAGCTTCTCACAGTTCAAATTTGCATCTGACATAATTTTGGGAGCGCAGCTTTACCACGAAACCCAGGTTAATGCAGGCAATGGCCAGAATGTTTTCACAATCAGGTGCAGGGATTTAGTTGGAAACGAGGCAACAGCAGTAATGACTTTCAATGTCAATTCTCTTGCTTATCCTGATTCAGTTTCATTGGCATTTCAGCAGTCTTATTATGCAAGGCAGGTAGCATCTGTTTCAGCAGTGGTCTCTCAGCAGGGAGTCGGAATAATGGACGCTCCGAAATCTTTGGTCAGACTTTTGATTGACAATTCATTAATTTCATCTGACGAATTTGTCTGGACTGACAATGGCGGAGGAAGCTACAACATCACATTTATTGCGCCAAATGCAGGAGCCCACACAATAAATCTTAGTGTTGGAAATGGAAGGGTAGTGCAGGCATTTAATGTAAATGAACTGTCATTGACAGTGCAGTTCTCTGCTTTTGGAATGTCTCCTGAAAACACTTCGCGAATTGCTTATGCAAGAACCCCAAGCATTGCAGTTGGCTTGGCTTCAGACAGCTCAAAATCATCATTGTCAGCTTCAAGCAATTTACTGCAAATCTCATCAAGCGAAGACGGCTCAACATACATATTTGCCACAAAAAAAGACGCTGAAATAAAAGCAGTTGATTCGTATTTGAAAGAGAGGTCATTCATTGAAATGATAAATCCAAGCTTTGGGTATCCAATAAAAAGAGATGTGTTTGTGATAGACGTATCTCTTATTTATGACGACATTGCAATTGTGGGCAACAGGACTCTTGGAGCGGGAAGATATGACCTGCTTGTCAGGAATCTCGGATTCAACAGGACAATAAACAAGACAATGGTTCAGGTGGATTTGAGGGAATCATTCAGGTAATGAAATGAAAAATGAAAATAAAAAAAACAAATTTAAAAAATTTAATCAGGCAAAGGAAAGCTCAATTCTATATTTTTACTGCAATATTGCTGTCAAGCATGATGCTTGCAATAATAACTTCGTCATCCAGGGCAACAAGGCCGGAAACAGCTTTCAGGGAGCTGGAGGATAACTTTATGGCTGAAAGCACGGTTGTGATAAATAGTGCGATTTACAACAGGACAAATGTTTCACTGCAGTATTTGGATTTTGCAAACAGGTTTTTGGATTACAGCAAAAGCAGGGACAGCACTTTTTCATTAGTTTATGTTTTGGCGTATGACAATACTATTGATATCAACAACAGGCTGGATGAAGACATTTTTGTTAAAGTTGATAAGCAGAATTTCAGGCTGAACGCAAATGAAAGAACTGCTGTAAGCAGGGTTAAGAGAGTCGTGCTGACATACAGCAACAACGATTATGAATTCGAGCTTAAAGGCTATGGAGCAGAGGCAAGGGCATTGTTTGTCAGCAAAAAAGAGCAGTCAATAAAAATTGATGTTAGATAATATTTGACAAGAAATAAAATATAATAGAAAACCTAAATTTTTAATATTTTTTAATATTATTTGTTAGGTTTTATAGTATATAATGGATGAAGATGATGGATGAAAAATAAAAACAGATAAAAAAATAAAAACAGATAAGAAAAGCCGATAAAAAAATAAAAAAGGTGGGATTATGAAAGGAAGAAACATTTCAATAATCGTATTCGATATTGTTTTATTGGGTGTGCTGGTTTTTGGCAACATCATGTTTGCAAAAGCTTATGGCGGCAGTCAGCCTGCTGTTGCTGGCCATACTTTGGGCGAGATTCTTCCAGGGACTTTTGGAGTAGGTGATTATACTTTTCCTCAGAATTTGTTCGTGAATGGAAATTTGGGTGTTGGGACGGCATCGCCGGGTGCCAAACTTGAGGTCAAACAAGACACTGATCTGAACGGTCTGTATGTAAACTCAGTGGTGACATCTCGAACAACTCCGGCTATCCTCGTTAATTCGTTTGTAACGAGTGGCGCCGGGGCCGATCTTGTGCAGTTGAATTCAGGCGGTACCGGTCGGTTTGTTGTCAAAGCAGACGGCAACGTCGGCA
>DATDSP010000027.1:0-4226 GCA_035291205.1 Candidatus Nanoarchaeia archaeon
ATTTTGGCAAGTTAGTTCAGCTTGATTTATTTTATTTTGTATCAACCCATATTTTCTACAAAGTCCTGTCAACTGATAACGAACTGCCTTGTTACAGTGATTGTGTTGTCAGCATAATCAGTTGCCTGCAGTACAGCTGTATGGGCTCCTTTCGAGAAATAGATTGTGCTCTTGGTCAAATTGCAATTGGAGCAAAGTATGGAGTAAGGGGCATCATCAATGGATCGCTTGATGTTCTTCACTTTTTCTTCTGTTGTCAGGTTGAATAATATCGTCCTGCTGGTGTAATTTGCATTCAATGGTGAAATCACATTCAAGACAGGGGGTGTTGAATCAACATACAATGTCCTGCCTTGAGTCTGCACTGTAAATACCTCATCACTGAGATTGAAGTAGTAATATAGCGTGTTGCTGTTGTATTGCGACAAGTCAACATTCACACTGCATAACTTGAAGTTTCCTGCATCACAACTCATGTTGATTTGTTGGAGCACTGCTGTTGAGTTTCTTATGACTAACACTGCTTTTTTCAGATTTACTTCCGAGTATCTGATTGAGAATGTGGTTGTGTTCTTCACATATGATTTATTTAATGGTGAATAAGATATTATTGAGGGCTTGACACTGTCAACAAATAATGTAATCTCTGTTGAATTTGAATTTCCTGAGAAGTCTGTTGCAATAAGTCTTACCGTGTGCGCACCCTGATTTAGATACAATTTCCTGACAGTAGAATTGCAGTTTGTGCAGGCATTGCTGAAGAATACAGAGTCAACAGCCATCTTTAAGGTTGACAGGTTCTCATTCACACTTACATTCAATATCACAATTGTTGTATTGTAAGTCTTGTTTGTTGGTGATAAAACAGTGATAACCGGCGCAATTGAATCAACAAATATATCATACATCATCGAGGTTGTGTTCAGAAGGTTGTCAGACAGCACAAAATAGTAGCTTAGCTTTTTTCCCTCGAATGAAGTCAGATTTACAAATTGCAGGCACGTCTTTGATGTTCCTGCTATGCACGAAGAAATGTTTGCTTCGTAAACTATTGATGTTGAATTTTTTATGACAAGCTTTGCCTGCTGGGGATTAACCTCTGTGTACTTCACGCTGAAGTTTGCATTTGTCCTTATTCTGCTGTTGTTGGCTGGAGCAATGCTGATTATTCTTGGGGCAATGCTGTCGACCATGAATGTTACATTTTCATTGTCTGTATTTCCACTGTAGTCAATGGCGAGGAATCTTAATGAGTGGTTTCCCTGCGTCAGGCTCATGTTCTTGGCATATGTCTGGCAATTTGTGCATACAATCTGGTAAGGACTGCTGTCAATTGCCATCTTAAGATTGTACACCTGCTCGTTGGTACTCACCTTTATCTCAACTTTTGTGCTCTTATACGATGTGTTTTGAGGCGAAGCGATTGTCATCAAGGGAGATGTTGAATCAACATATATTGTTCTTGGAGTTGTATTGATAAAGAATGATCCGTCGGTCAGAGAGAAATAGAACTGAACCTGCATTCCATTGTAAGCATTCAAATTCACTGAATCTGAGCAGGTCTGCTGACTGCCCCACGGACAGCTGAAATTCTGCATCTTCAATATTCCTGAACTGTTTCTTATGACAAGAGTCACATTCATAGGATTTGCTTCAGTGTATTTCAACGTAAATGTGGTCACATTATTGACATATGAGTTGTTTGCGGGGCTTATGAATGATATTGATGGAGCCAATGAATCCACAAATAATGTTGCTTCTGCTGATACATAAGTATCGTCATAGTTATACGCCCTGATTTTAAGCGTGTGCCATCCCTGCGAGTATGAGAGATTTGTGTTTATTGCATTGCAGTTTGAGCATAAAATTGAATAGAAATCATTGTCAATTGCCCTTGTGATTTTCTCTGCCTGTTTGTTAAGCACTACTGTCAGCGGAATCCTTGAAACATTGTAAGTTCCATTGACAGGGGATGTGAGGTTTATTGTGAGGGGAATAACATCAGCAACCACGACTCGTGTTATGTTGCTGTAGACTGCGTGGGTGTTGTCTTTTATCATAAACCTGAAATCCATCAGATCTCCATTGAACAAGTTAAGCGCAGTAAGATTTGGAGTATAAAGACAGGACTTCATATTTCCTGACGAACAGCTGAGATTTATTTCGCTGAAAACAGCTGATGTTGAGTTCTTCAAGTAAAACACAACCTGCCTGACATTTGTCTCAGTGTAAGTTATATTGAACACATCTGCGCTTATTCCGCTTGGATATTTGCCGATATATGTTCCATTGACAGGCCTGACTTCATAAATCACAGGGAATGTTGCATCAACAAGGAATGTTACATTGTCTGTTTCTGAGTTATTTGCAAAATCTGTTGCTGTTGCAAACAAAGTATGATTTCCGTCGGCAAGTGTTGATAAATTGAATGCGGTGCTGCAGTTCCAGCACAAGTAAGTGAGATTTCCAAAATCAATTCTTATTGAGACATTTTGCGCTGTCTCGTTCACTGAAAGATTGATTGCGATAGGATTCACATCATATATTCCTCCATTTATTGGGCTGATTATTGTTATGTTCGGAGGCACTGTGTCAGGAATAATCACTGTGAAATTTATTTGCGTGCTATTTGCCAGGTTTCCAAAGAAATCTGAAATAAAAACAAAGAATGAATGATTTCCTGTGCTCAAGTTCAGGTTATGAGAGTAGGATGTTGAGCAGTTGCTGAAGCATATTGCACTTATTGCCCCATCAACACTTTCATTAATCCATTGAGGGGTTGAATTGAAAAGCACATCGACAAGAATCATTGAATTATTGTAAGTTCTGTTGTTTACCGGCGATAGAATAGATATCAGTGGCGCTGTGTTGTTTGTGAAGAAAGTTGTTGCTGAAAAATTCAAGTTGTTGGCACTGTCATTCGCAAACACTGTTATTGTGTGCCAGCCTGCAGGGGTTGCAAGCACTGTTGTGGCATTTGTACAGGAGATGGTTTTATTTGCTGTGTTGTCTATGTTGTACCAGCAGGTGTTAAGATTTGTGTCCGAAACAGTGAATGCAAATGTCACATTGAAATTTATTATATTTGAAGCATTCAAGGGGGCGGTTACATTTAGGAACGGAACAATGTTATCAATTATCAACTGCAGGGTTGTTGTATCATTATAGTTTCCAGTTGAATCTGTGGCATTCGCTCTCAGTGTGCAGGTTGCATTAGTAATTCCATAGCAGATATCTGTGGATGTATTTGTAGCCTGCCACAGTATTCCGGAAAGATAAGTCATCGTTGTACGGTTGCTGCCTGGTCCTATGAGGTAGACAGTTTCCGCATTCATGTCTGTTATGTTTACTGTGAAATTTATCGGCTCGCCTATTTTCAAATAACTTGATTTATTGGCTGAAAACGCTGTGGCAGCAGGAACCGCATCATCCACCACGATTGAAATATTGATTGAATTGTTCACATTTGACAGATTGTTTGTTGCTGAAAAAGTAAGAGTGCAGTTTCCATTAGTTATTCCTGAACAGATCTGGGCAGTTGTGTTCACAACATACCAAATATCAGTATTAATGTTTGTCATCGTGGAAACCGGATTTCCAGAACCATTATATAAGGTAACTTTAATGATCGGGCTTCCAAAATCAGTCACATTGATACTAAAGTTGATCGGCCAGCCTGATTTTGTTTTGTTGCCGGCTATCGTGAGATTAGTGTTAGGGAACTTAACAAGCGGGCTTGTGTTGCCAACAGTCAAATTAAGTGTTGCATTATCATTCCAATTTCCAGTAGCATCAGTAACATTTACTCGCAGCACACAAATGCCATTAAGTACTCCTGAGCACATTTCCGAAGTTGTATTCAAAGAGTACCAAACCAATTCTCCTGCTCCCTGCTGGATCATTGTTGATCTGGGTATTCCTGAACCATTGAACAAATAAACAGTGTTTATATTTGCATCTGAAACATTAACAGTTACATTCAACAAACTCGTGCTCTTCACAGTTGTGGAATCATTTATTTTGAGACCTGTCACAGCAGGCGCGTTATCATCTATTGTGATGGTGATTTTAGTTGTTGTATTCGCATTTGAGGCATTGTTTGTTGCTGAATAATATAATGTGCAATTTCCATTTATTATTCCCGGACAGAGCTGTGCAGTTGTGTTTATTACTGACCAAATGTCGGCATTTGTGTTTGTCATTGTTGAAACTGGATTTCCAGAACC
>DATDSP010000028.1:0-4166 GCA_035291205.1 Candidatus Nanoarchaeia archaeon
ACAAAAATCCAGCAATGCGGGATTTTCCTATCTTGCGCATCAATGATTCTCCGCATCCACGTCAAGGAGAAAAATACAGAGTTTGGCCGCTGATGAATTTTGCTGTTGCTATTGATGACCATGAAAATGGAGTCACACACACTGTGAGGGGCAAAGACCATGTTGACAATGAAAAAAGGCAGGAGCACATTTTTGATTATTTCAGCTGGAAGATTCCAGAGCATCTTTACATTGGAAGAATAAACTTTGAAGGAATGGAAGTCAGCTGTTCCAAAACAAGAAAGCTTATTGAAGAGGGAAAAATTACCAGCTGGGATGACATAAGGATTCCTTTTCTTCTGCCTCTGAAAAAAAGAGGATACCAGCCTGATGCGTTCATTAAGTACGCTCTGGACATGGGAGTAACGCTTAATGACAAACACGTCCCAAAAGATGATTTTTTCAAGACGCTAAATGCATTCAATAAGGAAATAATTGACTATTCTTCAAACAGGTATTTTTTTGTTGAAAATCCTGTAAAGATTGAGATAATAAACGCTCCTGAAAAAAATGTGAAGATAGCGCTTTATCCTGAAGATGAACAAAGAGGTTTAAGAGAATTTAGTACAGGGAGTATCTTTTACATTGCAAAAAAAGATTTTGATGAGCTGAAAGAAAAAAAGATTTACCGCTTGATGGACTGCCTGAACTTTGTCAAGAAAGGTAGTTTATTTGAATTCCATTCAGAGGATTATAAAATTTTCAAGGAAAAAGGTGATAAGATAATGCACTGGGTTCCGGAAGAAGCCGGCAATTTTAAAGTAAGTATCCTTATGCCTGATGCAACGACTGTTTCAGGAATCGGCGAGAGAAATCTTGCTCTGTTGAAAGAAGGAGATGTCTGCCAGCTTGAACGATTTGGTTTTTGCAGGCTGAACAAGAAGGAAAAAAACGAGCTTGTGTTTTGGTTCGGGCATAGATAATGCTTAAGACATATGCCCAGAGTCTTCAATAACGCCTGCATTGACAAACAACGAGTAGTGCTGCGGCTTTTTTCTCCTGAGATATTCCAAAACTTTCCCTCTTACAAGCATAATTCCAAGATTTTCTTTTTTGGCGAATTCAAGAATTTTTTTCACAGCATCATTAACTTCGGATTTAACAGCCACCATCAGCTCTATTTCACCAATGTTTCACCAATGTTATAAGTGAAATCCCCATAATCTACAAAATCCAAGTCAAGTGTAAATGAATCTTTTCTGTATTTACTGCGGATTGTATTGAAAATGCAATAAGAAGCATATCCTTCTGTCTTCAAATCCTGCTTTAAGTCGCCGGTATTTTGCAACTTCAGAATCTCACGCATTTTATTTTCGTCGTCGATTTCATCGTATTGATCTACCGCACCTTTGTTCAGAGAAACTTTTAATTCAAATTTTCCATTGCGTTCGCGCAACCACATGTTTTTAGAAATTAAGGAACAATCAGCAGTATCTTAATAACTGTCTGTAAATGTTCTTTAATAACTGTCTGTAAATGTTCTCTCATTGATAAATTCAGAAGTTTTTGTAATTCTTTCCCTGATTTCTTCTGTCAACAAAAACTTCTTTTCTACTTCAATCATTTTACAGATCCTTAGCCATCACTGTTCTTCTTCCATTTGCCTTTGCTCGTTCGCAGGCTTCTTTTACTATGGCTTCAACCTTTCTGTTGAGGGCGTCAACAAAGTCCCCTCCTAAATTTAAGTCTCCAATTGCTTCCTTAACCTTTGTCCTGATAATTATGCCATCCGACATGTAATCACCCCCGTTATAATGTCTGTTATAATGTTTAGAACAATATAATAAAAACTAATTTAAAAATCTTTTCTATAAAAAAGGATCTGCCCTGAATCTTGCTGGCTGAGGTTTTGCCATCGGCCCGCATCTCCGACAATAAATTGCACTGCGACATTCCCTACTTTGAAATGTCAGAAATTGCTCTGGACGCAATCTGCGATGCTTCAGCACGCAGTAAGGACGAGCAATTTCTGAGCATGCTCAAAAACTCCGTCACATGCTCCGCACTTCAGTGCGGAGTTTTTGACATATTCTTGAGAGCGTCTTTAAGAAAATCCAGCTTCTTCCTTAGCTGTGATGAAAGATTCGGATCGTGCTTTCCTTCTTTTATTAATTTTTCCAGCCTGTATTCAATGCCCGCAATCTTGCTCTCAACTGCGATGATTTCTTTTCTCTTTTCAATTTTGCTTCCTATTTTCTTCTCTATTTCAGCGACACGCTCTTCGTGTTTTCTCTTGGCCGAAACATACTCCTGAATCTTTTCCCTCAATTCCTTCATCTCTCTTGTCAGTTCATCAAGCTTTCTCTGCATTGAGTCTGTATGCATTTTTTCAAGCTCCAGTATTTTTGATTCAAATTCTGCGATTTTTGTTTTCAGCTCAGAGCCTCTTTTCTCGTCTTCCTGTTGTCTTGAAAGAATTAGCGTCTCATTGTTGATGACGAGTGCAAGCAGGGCTTCAAGCTTTTCAAATTCCTTTTTTATTTTCTCTTTTTTTTGCTTTTCAACTGCAACTTTTTTTGTTGCCATGACCTGCCTTATAAGAGCTTCCTTTGTTTTTTCTCTTCCCTCTACTGCAGTTTTTGCTTTCTGAAAATGCTGGAGAAATTTCTTTAGCTTTGCAACATTTATTCTTGCTTCCATTTTCTTACTTTCTGAATTTTGAGAACAGCCCTTTTTTTTCAGGCATTGGCGGAGGAGGAAGTTCTTCTCCAAGCGGAGGAAGCATTTGTATTTGTGCTGTCATCTGCGGGGGCTGTATCGGCGGGGCTATGCCTTGATGAAATTGCTGTTGAGGAATCTGCTGGAATTGCGGCTTAGGCTGAAGTTGGGACATCTGCTGTGGAGCTGGAAATCTTGGAAATAACTCCTGCTTCGGAAGCTCGTATTTTCTTTCCCAAGGACGCTCTTTTTCCTGCATTGCATCATGAATATCAGAAATCTGTTTCTTCATTTCATCCATCATATCTGCCAATGCAACAATTCCGTCTGCAATTTTCTCATTCTGCTCGTGGATTGCGTTGACTCTCTTAACAAGAGGCTCGATTTTCCTGGTGAAAGTTGCTTCTTCATGCTCCTCCATTTTCAGCTCTTCAATTGCCGCCCTGAAAACATTCTGCAGGTCATTGATGGATTTGTTGAGCCTATCCATCGAATCCTGCATTGCAGAAGGAGAAACAGTTGACATCTTCTTTATGTCTTCAAGCTGTTTTTTTAATTCATTCAGTTCCTTAAATTCATCAGCCATAGTTGCACCCCTTTTAGTGATTAGAGTTAAGCGTCAGGCGCGAAGCAAATGCTTTAATCACGCAGTAAATTGCTATAAAAACAAAGTAAACAAGATTATTTATAAAAGTTTCGCCGTTACCCCGAAACTCTGATATCCCGAAACATAAGTATACAGTCTTTTTATCGCCTTGGTTTTTTCGTCATTTCCAATCTTTGCACTTTCCAAGGCATCCTTAAGAAAATTTATTGAATTGTCAAACACTGGCTTGTCAACAGGAAATGGAGTTCCATCTTTTCCGCCGTGGCTGAAGCTGTATTTCACAGGATCTTTCCAGCTTGCTTCGGAACCATAAACCAGATCTGAAATCAGTGCAAGGGCTCTTAGTTTTTTGGCACCCATTCCCTTAAGTGATATCAACTCTTCATAGTTTTTTGGCTGCAGCTCATATGCTTTGTTTAAAATCTCTCTGTCTTTTTGTGTCAAGTCAATTTCCTGAATCCAGTGCCGTGCGGGCATCATGAGAGTTTTTTTACTGTTTTTTTTGTTGCAAAAAAAATCTAGTAGACTTTTTTGCTCTTCAAAAAATTTGAAAATGTGCTGCGGATTATCATTTATCAAATCAACAGAAATGTTTCTTGTCTCACAGCTTTGCCTTGCTGTTAAATCCAATGTTTCCCCTGTTGAATCACAGCAAATTGCTGAGTGAGGCTCTTCAACAAAATCAACTATCGAGTCGCTCAGCCAATGATATCTCCTTGCAAAATTATTAAAAACTGGCGGGTTTAATACCTCGGACTTTAGTCCGACAGTTTTTAATTCCAAAAACTCGCGATTAAGCGAGGAGCGTAAAACCGCAGGCTTTAGCCTGCGGATAGCTCCGAGCAGCGAGTTTTTGTTATTT
>DATDSP010000029.1:0-7177 GCA_035291205.1 Candidatus Nanoarchaeia archaeon
TACACTGAGAATAACTATGCCCCCTATTTTTTAACATAAAAAACTCTTTTCTAATATCTTCTTTCTTCATTAAAAATCACCCCAAAGTTCAGAATAAACTCAGAACTTTAAGAGTAGTGACATATGTCACTTCGGAGCACAAGCACCCGCCCGCAGCAAAATTTATATACGACTTTCAATTAAATTTTAAAAATGAACAAAAGAGGTCAAGCAACAGCTTTTATGGTGATAGGGCTCGTTTTATTATTCTCCCTGCTTATTTTTAATTATGCAAATCAGCTTGGAATAAAAAAGCCAGTTTATTCAACATCTGATTCTTCAGAAGTAAAAAATGCAGTCGATGCATGCCTTAATTCAGTTGGGGCTATGGCTCTCAATGAGATGAGCCAGAACGGCGACATAAACTTTGATTTTCCTCCAATAATATTCGATTTTTATTCTGACAACAAAAAAAAGCTTCCTTCAAGAGAAGAGCTTTCAATCCACCTTTCAGCTTTTGTTGACGAAAGCCTGGCTTTCTGCGTGAATGATTCCATTGGAAGCAGATACAATGTTGTTCTCGGCGCTCCTTCAACAAATGTTATTTTTGGAGCGGATGAGATTGTGATGGCAACAAACTTTCCTGTAAAAGTTATTTTCCCCGAGCAGGTTGTTGAGCTTCAAAGCTTTATTGCAACATATCCTGTTAAGTTCCTGAAGATTTACAACATCACCGAACTTATTATCAACAAGACAGTCGATAATCCTGAATGGATTGATGCAGAATTTTTGCTTGACATTGATGAAGAAATTAATTTGTATCCTCTTGACAGCGAGACGCTGCTTTATGAGATTATTGATGCTGATTCAAGTTTGGGTGGAGAGACTTTCAGCTACAGGTTTATTGTCAGGCCTTACAGGGTGGGACAATGAAGCTGATGAAGTGGCTGGGTTTTACATCTGTTGTTTTAATGTTGTCTTTGAATGTTGCAGGCCAGTCGTGCGTTAAGGATTACGAGGGGTCCACTGATGAAGCGAAGATTGCGGATGTTTCAAAATGCCCTGATTTGCTGAATGATGCTAAGATTGCCGAGGTATTTTTTTCAGGGAAAAAAAGCGGGGACAACATAAGGGATTATCCTGAATATGCAAAAAATTTTTTTAGTGAAAAAGCCAACGGCGCCACGGTCGACTTCGCATTGGGCGATGTGAAATATGACGGTAAAAATCTTTACAGCGGTTCAACAAAAATAACTCTCACGGATTACGGAAGTGAATATGATATTAAATCACTTGATGTTGGGGGATTCAGCATAACTTATCAGGGAAAAACAACGACTTTCAACGGCGATAATATTCAATTGGAAACCCGCAACGGAGTAATCTCAGTCCTGAATGCAGAGAGAAAAACAATAAAAGTCAATGGCATTGACACAAGGATTTCAGGCAATGTTGAGTTTGAGGGGGATAAAATAATAGTGCACAAAGGCTCTTCTTATGAGCGCATTGAAGGCAGCGATTTCATAAAAATAAGTGCAAAGACGGACATGGTTGTCAATGGTGATGACCTCAAAAAGCTTTCTTGGAAATTGGATAGTGAAGGG
The DNA here is from genome assembly GCA_035291205.1 of Candidatus Nanoarchaeia archaeon. Taxonomy (GTDB): domain Archaea; phylum Nanobdellota; class Nanobdellia; order Woesearchaeales; family DATDSP01; genus DATDSP01. Next base: position 1,584 of record DATDSP010000029.1, read on the forward strand.
AATCTTATTTGGAATATTGATGTTGCCAGCGCCAGCAAGGCAGAATGGATTATTGAAACTGGAAAAATTGTTGACGGAAAGGAAAGCAACATCCTTAAAGTCGGCAGATTGCTGAACAAGGAAGGAAATCTTGTTTTAGTTTATCACGTAGACAATGCTCTTGTTCCAAAAGAAGGTGTTGATTTTGGACTTGATGTACTGGTTGACAACAAATTAAGAATGGGAATTACACCTGAGAAAATTTCCAAGGGACAACTGTTTTCAGCAGTTCACGATATTAATGGAAAAATAGTGCTGAAGCTAGTTCCTGAAAAAGGTGTTTTGAAAGCAATGGATAAAAACGGAAAAACTTTGTATTATACTTTGGCACCAAACAGCGACGGGACTTTTTCTTATGTTACTTCAGATGGCAGAAAAAGCCAACCCTACACTAAAAGTGAAATTGTGGACATTATGACTCGCAACTTTGGAAGCAACGGAATTGATGCATTTGAAGAAGCACTTGTGCTGTTGACCGCAGGAAAGAATGCAGAGAAGGTGATAAAAACATTATTACCGAAGTCGCCTGATGATGTTAAGATTGGTAAGGCTTCTGATGTAGTTGATCCCAAAGGAAACCCTAAGTTTTCTGATCGTGGTTTGGGTCATTACCCCCATCCGATTTATGGGGTCAAGAAATTTCATTCTGGGCAAGATATTCCTGCTGATTATGGTGCGAAAATCATGGCAGTGGCACATGGTACTGTGAAATTTGCAGGCCAGATACCTGGTTACGGCAATGTAGTTATAATAGATCACGGAAATAAACTTGAGACATGGTATGCTCACGCCTCTGGTTTTAATGTTAAGAATGGACAAACAGTTGTAATGGGGCAAACAATAGCGTTTGTTGGCAGTACTGGTGATTCAACAGGACCGCATTTGCATTATGAAGTCAGGAAAGACGGCAAACCTGTTAATCCTCGTAAATTCTAACCGGTGCTTGACATACTTGAAAACTAAAAAATAACTGCTGTAAGAATTACATTGAGTGATTTAATTATTTTTGATTCCATAAAATCCCTTGTTATCCGAATAAAAATCAATGCTTTGTCTGACTTTTTGCCGTATTTCAGCATCTCCATCTTTGAAATTTTTATAAGTTCCTCTTTTTATTTCATTCTTTCCATAATGATGTGCTTCGACAAATGGCTGGTAGGCGAAAATAATTCGCAAATGTTCTTTTCCATTTGCAGTTATGAAGCTCGGCAGTCTTTCATCAAAAATTGTGTGCGACATCCCATTTACAAGAAGATTTATTTTATCTGAACTGTAATGTTTTTTTACTACATCAGCCATACTTTTATCTTTGCCGTAAAAATCTGAAGGGTTGAGTGTGTGGTATAGTTCCTTCTCATCCGCGTCGCCATGAAGAGGCATTAAAATCAGATTGATGCCTTGTCCTTTAGCTCTTTTAATTAATTTTTTTTCTGCATCAGTGAATTTTCTGTGCTTTTTAAAATCAGTTTCCATAAATACGTTTATTTCGTATCCTTTTCTTGCAAGTTTTTGAGTTATAATTCCTATAGTATCATGTGCGAATTTATTATAATGGTCAACACCAAAATATACAATGTTGCCTTTCTTGATGCTATTGACAACTTCTTCCAATGAAACCTGATTACTTTTAATTTCCTCAAGTGTGCCGATTGCACTTTGTACAGTATCGGTAAGATTTCCACTTTCTGTTTCAATAGCATTATATTGTTGATTATATTCAAGTCGTCGCTCGATAGAATCGCCCTTAAGCATATTTAACATTCTTTTTTTTTCTTTTGAGGAGTATGTTGACAATCGTCCGTCATAAGTTGATTGCATTAGTTCACCTAAACCATATTTGTCATTCATCCCATCCAAATACTGCAAAACAAGATTAGCCTCTTCCAGAGTGAAATGCTTGTACACCCATTCAACTGTCTGCTTTTTGTCGTATCTTTGCAGGGCTTCCTGTTTTGATTTGACAACTATTGGTTTTAAGCTTGGTTGTTGTGATGCCTGCGCATTGCTTAGTCCCATGTTCAATGCAAATACAATGCCTGCAATTCCTGCTGTGAGTTTTTGTTTGAGTGTTGTCATTTTCTAACCTTTATTTCGTGTGGAAATTTTTTGCGCACGCACCCCACGAGAAGCCCCATCGCCACTGTAGTAGCAGTAGAACCTGTTGCTGCCGCCGCCACGGCCAGCAGGCCAGATTTGTCCTTCTGGTGGCAGGTATATGCTTGTGTTTTGTTGTATTTGTGTTGGTAGTTGGTCGAATGGTCTGCTGTAGTGAAATGTTGTGAAGTCTTGGTCGAAATCTTCCAGAGGCAGCCATTCTTCTGACTTTTTTCCTGTTATGTTAAATTCTTTTTGTTGGTCGTATGCGAATCCTTTTTTTATGTATTCTGAATTTTCCAAGGTTAGTCCTCTTGGGTGTGTGCATACTATGAGTTTGTTTCCTTGTGTTTCCCAGCTTATGTCAAGCCATTCTCCGTGACTTGTTAGCATGTCTTCGTATGTTTGTTGTATTTGTCCGCTTAGTTTTCCTTCAAGTCCGTCAATAATTAATGAAAAAACTTCTGCTGGGAGAGGGTGTCCTTCGTAGCCAGCGCGTATTAGTCGTTTAAGGCTTTGGTCAAATGTCAGGAGTTTTTTTTCTGTTTCTCCTTGCTGTCTGTATGCTGTTTGTTCAAAGATTAAGTTTTGGTATGTTGAATTTTCTAAAAGAAATGTTGCTATGTATTTATCTTGTTCTTTTTTTGTAAGATATTTCATGTAGATGGGTATTTCGAATGGTTTGAATTTTGCTCCTGCGTATGGAAGGCGTTCTGAAGCATGGCTTGCTTCTGTTAATTTTGCGAATTTTTGTCTTGTCAGCATGTCAGCAAAAGATACACTGGTAATTCTTTCACTAACTTCTGAGTAATGCCAGACTTCAATCTTTCTGTCAGAATTATTACCGCCTGTGTTTTCATTATTTCTTTTTGTCATTTTTTTATCCTTTCTTTATCACGTCGAGCGTGATTTTGACTATTGTGTTCGGCTTCAAGTCTTCCTGAAGCATTTTTGGAATCACGATTATTGCCTGATTTCCGTGCTTGGCTATTTTTTTTGTTATGATGTATTGCATTTTTTACGTCTCTTGCTGTGGGTGCTCATCTATGCTCTCTTACGATTGCTGTGCCTCGCGAGTAATGCTGCTACTGCACTAATGTTTCCGTGGATGTAGGGGTAGATAAGCACCCCATCCTGCGTTTGTTCCTGAAAATTTAGCATGCTCTCCTGCGTTTTCTCCTGAAAAGATTAGTTTTTTGTCATGTTTTACTTCTATAAAAGTGCCGCCGTACTGCTTATCAAAGTTTTTAATATATTCTCCTCTTGTATGCAATAAGCTTTGGTATATTCCTGCAACGCTGTTGTCATTATTTTTAATGTAGGTGTTAAGTTCTTCGTTTGAGGTTTTGATTAGTTTTGCAGCTAGTTTGATAAATCTCCTGCCGCGTTCAGGATTTTCAGAATATTTAGAAATTAATGTTTCGAGTCTGTTGTTGATTTCAAGCTTTTTTGTTTTGCGTTGTGACAGTGCTGCCATTTCAGGATCCAGTTGCAGAGAATATTTTTGCTGAAGTTCTGGATGCTTTTCGTAAACTGCATCAACTACTTCTTGGTTGTTGTACTGACCTGCAAGCGCTATCGCTTCTTCAGGAGCTAATCTGATTAAATCCTTAACAACTTCTATTTCTAGAGGTTTTTCTATTCTGTGGTCACCAGTAACTGTAGGCTTGGCTAAAGCGAAAACAACGTCTGATAAGTTGTACACGTTCTGTCCTTTTTCATTTAATATTACTGTATCCATTTTCATCCTTTCTTTATCACGTCAAGCGTGACTTTGACTATTGTATTCGGCTTCAAATCTTCCTGAAGCATTTTTGGAATCACGATTATTGCCTGATTTCCGTGCTTCGCTATTTTTTTTGTTATGATGTACTGCATTTTTTACGTCTCTTGTGTTAATTATCAGATTTCTTTTTCTTCTTTCACCATATCATTTTTCAGCACGGGAGGGGCTCTTTCCTTTCTGCAAAAAATATTCCCGTATAATTTTGTAAATGTTGGGGCTGCTTTTTCATACCATGGTTTAATCCGTTCAATCCAATTTTCTTCTTTTTCTTCATTCCCGAATTCATTGTAGCAAACTGCAGGATTCCACCATTCGGTATTTGGGCCAAAACAAAGAAGTCCGTATTGTTTTCCTTTTCCTTCTTCTGCTACTGTAACAACACCTCCCTGCCAAGCATCAGTCATCTTTTTTGCATAACTCACAGGAGCAAATAATTGAAATCTGTGCAATTCGTTTGAAGCAACATTCGCCATTCCGGCGATTCCTTGAACTTCTGCATCACCACCCGCAGCATTCGCTATTACGGCGATTCCTTGAAAACTTACATCACCATCCGCAACATTCGTTATTACGGCGATTCCTTGAAAACCTGCATCACCATAAACATTATTCGCTATTCCGGCGATTGAATTCTCGGACGTGTTATAAATAAAAGGCACGCCGTTTTTATCAAGGTATGTCCCTATAGCTGAAAATATTTTGTTTGGCGTTCTTTCTTTTTTCGTTATTGTTTCTTGTCTAATATCTTTAACGAATTCTCTCACTGTACTGTAACGGTCACGGAAATCGTAACTGCAAGCTTTGTTGATGCATTGCTCCAAATTTGAATCTATTGAAAGTTTTGGATGCCAATTCAAACTATTTGCAATGGGTTTTTCGCCGGAAAGCACGTATTTGAACAGAATACCAAGAGAGTAAATATCTGATTTTATACTGCATTTACCTTTGTAGCGTTCAGGTGCGGAATAACCAACTGTGCCCCAGCCGGCTTTTTCGCTTTTTCCAGAAGAGGGCTGGGATATGCCAAAATCAATCAGAGTTACCTTGCCTTTGGAATCAACCATGACATTTTTTGCAGAAAGATCAGAATAAACAACATCCCACTTATGCAGGTAATCCAATGCATCAGCTATTTGAAGCACATAATTCACACTATCTTCAAAAGGTAATCCTGTTTTTTTTTCTTCAACAAGATTTTCAAGTGTTTTTCCTTCGATATAAGGCATGACCAGGAAGGATTTTCCATCTCGTTCAAAATCATCAACATAACCAACAATAGATGGGTGCTTGATTCTTTTCAGAAGCGCTCTTTCCTCTCCAAAGAACGTGCGAATAAGCTCCCTGGTTTCTTCCTCACTTATTTTCTTAGTTAACGGACCTGTTGTTCGTGATGAATTAGAAATTTCTTTTATAGCATATCTTCTTCCATTTTGATCAACTGCATTATAAATCGTTGACATGCCTGTCGAAGCAAGATGATTGTTTATAACGTAACTGTGGGGTTTTTTCATTGTTATCCTTCGTTGTAGTCTGCATTTTTTATTAAAAACTGGCGGGTTTAATACCTCGGACTTTAGTCCGACAGTTTTTAATTCCAAAAACTCGCGATTAAGCGAGGAGCGTAAAACCGCAGGCTTTAGCCTGCGGATAGCTCCGAGCAGCGAGTTTTTGTTAT
>DATDSP010000030.1:0-5548 GCA_035291205.1 Candidatus Nanoarchaeia archaeon
ATAACAAAAACTCGCTGCTCGGAGCTATCCGCAGGCTAAAGCCTGCGGTTTTACGCTCCTCGCTTAATCGCGAGTTTTTGGAATTAAAAACTGTCGGACTAAAGTCAGGGGTATTAAACCCGCCAGTTTTTAATAAAAGAAAGAAAAAAGAGGGAATGATTCTGGTTATCTTACTCCTGGTTCTGATACCATCCATCTACGCTTTCAGCATCGATAACTACATCAACAATTCAAACTATTTTTCAAATTACTCGGAAATTTCTGCAATAATAAAACTGAAGAACAGCACAAAGGAAAGCCTGAAGGACAAAATAAAGGAAATGAAGGCAATGCAATTTGAAACTTTGGCAGTTCTTGACAGCAATTTCAAGAAAAAACAGCAACTGACTATGATTAATGTTATTTCCGGAAACATAACAAGAGAAGGGATTGAAATGATGAGGAACAATTCTGATGTTGAAGAAATTTACCCCAACACTGAGTTCAGCATAATGCCCTTCTACGAAGAACAGAATTTCAGCATAAAGCTTGATGTCAGCAGAGTTGCAATAGGAGCGAATTACTCAAATTATGTTCTCAACCTGACTGGAAAAAACATTACAGTTGCTGTTATCGATACTGGCATAGAGTACACCCATACAGCATTTGGAAACTGCACCTTAACGAATGTAACGCAGGGAACCTGCAGGATCAAGGGGGGCTATGATTTTGTCAACAGCGACAATGACCCTATGGATGACCACAGCCACGGCACACATGTTGCCGGCACTGTTGGTGGAAATTGAACTGTTGTCGGCATTGCGCCTGAATCAAATTTTTACGCTCTTAAAGTCTGCAATTCAGGAGGAAGCTGTGCGACTGCTGACATTGCAGCAGGAATTGACTGGGCAATTGGCAACAATGCAAATATCATAACAATTTCTCTTGGCTCAACTGCTGTTCCCAACCTGGACGATGGAGTCGGGCTTCTTGAGCAGATTGTTGATGATGCTGTTAATCTTGGCATTGTTGTGACAGTTGCTGCAGGAAATGACGGTTCAGCAACCTCAATAATTTCATCCCCTGGCTCAGCAAAAAAGGTTATAACTGTCGGGGCCTCAAATGACGCAGGAACTTTCGACACTTCTGACGATGCTGTTGCAAGCTTCAGCAGCAGAGGGCCTTCAGCCTTCGGAAGGCTTGACCCTGACTTAAGCGCTCCGGGAGTATCAATAAACGCGCCTGTACTAAGCAACAGCTACGGCCTGAAAAGCGGGACATCAATGGCAACCCCTCATGTTGCAGGAGCAGCTGCTCTGCTGCTGGAATACAATAGAAATCTGACACCCAAGCAGGTAAGATCAAGGCTTATGCATGCTTCAACATCAATTCCCGGGAGCCTGTTCGAAAAGGGCTCTGGAATGATAAACATCACAAAAGCTGTTCTTACGTCAGTAGAAGCGGACATCAACGGAACTGACAGATGGGAATTTTCAACACTGCCAAATCAGACAATAAGCACTTTCATAACCTTGTACAGCAACAATTCTGCACAGCTGTCATTTAATTTCAGTCTTGAAGAAATAAGGGATAATGAAAACACAACTTTCCTGAATGCCTCAAGTTTCTCATTTTCACCGGAGAATCCTGTTGTTAACAGCAACTCCAATCTATCAGTAAAACTTACTTTCACAGCTCCTGCAGATGCAAATGCTTCTGTTTACGGAACAACCATAATAATTACCGCCAACAACTCAGAAAACCTGAGGATTCCTGCTGTGATAACAATTCCTGTTCTTGATGGAGGTGCAATATTTGGCAAAGTTAACAACAACAATGACTACATTTATTACAAATTTAAGGCAATAAACAGCACTTCTTCAAGAATAAATCTCAGCTGGAATGACTCTGCAAACAATCTGGAATTATACGCATTCAATCCCAGCGGAATAAGAATCGGAACATCAACCAGCTCCTCAAATTCAGAGCAGATTGTCCTCACAAACCTAACTTACGATGAGTACTGGATACTGATAAGGGCTGCATCAATTTCAGGAACTGTCTATTACAATGTTTCAGCAACTTACAATTCCACAATTGGAATAAGCCCCTTAATCTACCAAAACAGATTGAGCAATGAACTGACTAATATGACATTTGCATTAACAAATGACAACATACAAAAAAACAACCTGACTGCATCTGCAAGAGTGATAAAGCAGGGCCAAACTTTTACATTCAACAATGCAAGCCTCGGAGCAGGAAAAAACAACACTGTACTGTTCAAAAAAGATTTAGGAATTGACTTGAATGAAACAAGATTCCTGACAATCAATGCAACATGGCTTAATACGACTAACGACATAGACCTTCATATCGTGTTCTGGAATGACAACGGCGACGGCACTGCCAATTCATCAGAAATCTTTGACACAAGATTTACTTCCCAGCATTACAGCAATTACGAAAACAAGAGTGTTGAATCGCTGGATTATGCAGACATTAAATATTACATCAAAACTTACACAGATGTTGGATTTGAAATAAAAAACTGGAACTACACAAATTCTGAGAATGCGACAGTCAATGGAATATTCTACAATGAGTCGCCATGGGAGAAAGCATCAGTAGCGCCTGCAATGTTTAATCTCACTACAGGAGAAAGCAAAAACATAACAGTAACAATAAACACAACAGGGCTTGCAAAAAACCAAACTTATGATTTCAGCTTTGTTGTACAAAATTCCACCAATGTACTAATAGACACAACAGCGAGAATAACTTTGAACACAGCCCCGAACATCACCTCGTTCCAGCCAAATTCTTCATCATTCAATATGACTGAAAATTCTTCTGTTCAGCTTAATCACAGCTCAGCAGACGTGGATGGGGATTCTCTCAGCTACATCTGGCATGTTAATGGTTTTTTAAATTCCACAACACAAAATTTTACTTACACGGCAAATTTCACATCAGCAGGAAGCCTCAATATCACAATAATTGTAAGCGATGGTTTGCTCAATGACTCCCATACCTGGATTGTGAATGTGGCAAATGTCAACAGGATTCCCAATGCGACAAATGTTTCAATAATGCCAGCTAATGCAGGCAAAATTTCCAACATCACCTGCAACTACACTTATTCCGACCCTGACAATGACATTGAAAACAGAAGCGTAATAAGATGGAGATTGAACAGCTCTGTGAATACGAGTTTTGAAAACTCAACAATAATTTATTCTGCAAACCTGACAAAAAATCAAATCTGGGGGTGCGAAGTTGTGCCGAATGATGGAACAAATTTCGGCGCACCAGTGAATTCATCGAATGCAACAATTCAGAATTCCCCTCCAATCGCAGTCAACGCAACAATAAGCCCATCAGCTGTTTTCAAATCAACAAACAATGTGGGCTGTAATGCCTCTTATTCAGATTTGGATGGAGACTCTGAAAGCAATTCCATAATAAGGTGGTACATCAATGGAAATTTTTTCATTAATTCAAGCAATATCAACAATTCAAATTACAACAAAACAACTATCTTAATGTGCGAATACCTTCCAAGTGATGGATTTTCCATTGGACAAGGGGCAAATTCAACAAATGCAACTGTGCTCAACAGCCCGCCTTCAATAAAAGGAATAGCGAACACAACAAGAAACAGCATCGGGATAAATATAACTAATGCCACTATTTCAACATTCGAGATAAACGAAACAGATGTTTTGAGATTTTTAATAAACGCAACAGACGATGATAACGATTCAGGTATCTATGCAATCAACAGTTCGTTATTTACTGTGCAAAACAACACTTTCATTTGGCAGACAAATGAAACTGATTCAGGCCACTATACTTTCAGAATAAATGTCAGCGATGGTGCAAACATTTCAAGCATTGTTGTTGCTGTGAATGTATCAAACCTTCCTCTTCTTGGAAACATATCCAATATTTCAACAAATCTCAACAACATAAGCATGGTTGTGGACAATTCAACCAGCCTTGAGAATTTCACAAACCAGAAAACTGTTGAATTCAGGCAGGCGAATTTCACAGTGGTACGGTTTGTGTTTAATTTCACTGCAGCAGTTCTTAATTTTTCAAGAATAAAAATTGAAAAACAGGCAAACACCAGCGCTGTCGGCAGTTTGGTTGTCAGGGGCTTGACATTATTTGGAGATCAGAGAAAAACTGTTTACCTGGACAATATCGCAAACAAGAGTTCTGTTTGCATTAAGGATGCTGATATTATCAATGTTTCACAGATAAGTTCTGCCTGCAATGGCGCAAATGAATACTTTGTTGCCTGCAACAGCACAATAACAAGTGGGTACAACTGCACTGTTAATGGAAGCAAATACATTGTCATGAATTTGTCAAATTCCGGAATTATTGAGTACTCTCCTTTTTGCGGTGATGGAGCCTGCAATTCTGATGAGACTTGCTCGAGCTGTTCTGCTGACTGCGGTGCTTGTGTTGTTCCGTCTTCCGGAGGGGGTGGTGGCGGAGTTGTATCCGGTGTCCCAAATGCGACAAAAAACATAACTCAAAATATTTCGCAGATAACTGAAAAAATTCAGATGACAAATTTCACAAGCACAATCAAAAAAGAAGAGCCGGTAAAAGAGATTGAAAAAACGATTCCTGAAGCTGAATCTCCAAAAGTTGTACCAATGGCAGTTAAGGAAATCAATCAAACAGGAATGATAAGAAAAAGAATGAGCCTGCTGACTCTGATAATCCTGGTTCTGATTCTCGCAGCAATTGTTTGGGCTTATATTTATTTCAGGAAAATAACATCAGCGGATTGATTATTCCACAAGAATATCCCTGATGTAAATCACCGGCTTGCTGAATCTCTGCCAGTCGTCAGTTAATCTTGGGCAGGCAGTATTTACCCATACTTCAATGAATGGGAAATTTTCCAATTGGCTGAAATCAAGGGTTTCAAAAATAAACATATGGCAGTTTTTGTCCTTTTGCTTTTTCTTGAATTTCATTGCCTGCTTCAGGAATTGCTGGCCTGGCTTTGTTGAAACCAGAAGACCGATTTCTTTTGATGCATAAAATTTTGCAAGCGCACCTTTTGTTCTTCTCCTGAATTTTTCCAGCTCTGTTTTGTCAAGCATTGAGAAAACCCTGCTGACGGGGTTGTAAGTATAGACGTGTTTCAGGGAATGCGTTCCTGAATACATCGGATGAAAATTTCCTGTGCCCACATAAAGAAATGCGTCAACATCCCTATCGTGCTTCTTAATCACATCAGCCCTGCATCCAAGAGTCTGGCCTACTGCAATAATTTCTTTTCCGTGCTTTTTCAGCTGTTCAGAAAGCTCATTTATTTTATGAAGATGCTGTACTGTAGTAAGAATTGCAATCCTTTTTGGAAGTTTGTTAATGTGCTCTTCAGAAAGCGTTACATCAACATTCAGTTTTGCTTTGACGAAAATTGTTTTCATTTTTAGGACAGGGAATGTTGATGGTTTTAAATTGTTTTTGTTATTATGCCGATGTGCAGGACAAGCCTGCACTGTTCGTGGCTTGCTTGCTATTGGGCGTGCCACGAAGT
>DATDSP010000031.1:0-7233 GCA_035291205.1 Candidatus Nanoarchaeia archaeon
TAAACTAAGTTTGGCAAATGTATTTTGCACAAATATAATATTTATATAGCTTCGTGTAAATTAAAGCATTGAATAATGACAGTGACTACTTTTAGAGACTACATAAGCAACAGCAGGAACATGATTTTGCTATTTTTGCTATTTATCTCTCTTTTATTTTTAATGAACCATACAAAAAAAACTGAAGCTTACACTGTGTGCAACATTCCAATAGTCAACACCGCTCCAGATGTCACGATAAAATATCCTCTTGACAACGCTGTTTATGACGGCAATAAGATTCTGTTTAACATAACCACATCAAAGAAAGCGACAAAAATAAATGCCCAAATCAATGGTGTTGGAGGGGGATTTTTTAATTTCTGCAATAACTGCTCCAACTACACAAAAATGTGGGAGCTGAACGGCTCTCTTTATCAAGTATGTGTGTATGCAATCGGCAATGAGTCAAACCCCTGCTCTGGTGAGGTTTACTACAATGTGCAATGCGTGAGCTTCAAGATGAATAACAGGCCTTTGCCAAGAATAATAGATGTATATCCAGCAAACAACACAAACATTTTCAGGAGCGAAAGCACGCCAATAACTGTTTATTATTCAGAAGACAATCTTGTAAGCTCTGCTCTTATTTTCAAGTCAAAAAATGAGCAGTCATACACTATGATGACCTCGTACGGCTGCAGTTCAGGAACAAGCCAGCAGTGCGCTTTCTCAGTCAACACGACAAAATATCCTGTAAATACAACACTGGAGTTTTATTTTCTGCTGAACAACACAAACGGGATTTCTTTGTCGCAAAAGAATTTTGTCGCATTGATTAACGGAACATCCTCAAAGGCCGTCAATTTTTCCACGAGCTTTGACGGCGATAGAATCCTAATGAACTGGAATGCAGAGGGCCTCCCTAACACTTACTATATTTTCACATCAAACTCATCTGACATCACAACATTCAACTTTTCCAATCCTTCATACACTGTAAATTCAAAGAATTGGAGTGAAACTGAAAATTCCGGAGAAAAATACTACATTGTCAGATCAAGGGACTCTGCTGGAAATATTGACAACAACTCTGTAATAATCGGAAAAAAAATTATGCGACTGAAAAAAGGGCTTAACCTGATTTCCATTCCATTAAACTCACAAAATTACAGCATATCCTATTTAATCAAACAAAACAGCACAAGGCACCCAGTTGCTGAAATTTCAGACAGAAATAGCGACGGAAGCTACAAGATTGCAACATTCTACCCTGAAGCTGGCTCGTGGTGGAGCGCGCAGGGACTTGAAAATTTGGAGCAGGGGAAAGGATACTGGATTAAAACAGAAGAGGACTTTAATTTAACTCTGGTAGGAAATGTCCACAATCAAAGTGCTGAATCAAATATTACTGCAGGAATTAATCTTCTAGGATGGTCGTCAACACAGCAAAGGAAAATCTGGGAAGTGATAAATGACACAAACATAGCAGAAATTTCAAATAGAAGAGACGACGGCAGTTATGAAATTGCAACTTATTATGCTGAATCTGGCTCGTGGTGGAGCCCGCTGGGATTTGACACTCTTCTTCCTGGAAAAGCATATTGGGTAAAGGCAAGCAATTCAACAAAGTGGAAGTTTGGAATGATTTGAATTCAATAAATTTGTTTTAGCATATAGATTCGATTGAATAAATCTTTTTATTATTAAACATGTCAAAAACCACCAGTCAAAGACTGGTGGCATGATGCATAAATACCAATGGGTTCATCAAAAATCAAAGATTTTGACTGTGCTCAGAAATGTGTAACATTTCTGACATTTGAGCATGCTCAGAATTCCACTTCAGTAAACATCGTTGCATAGACCACTATTCAAAGAATGGTGGAATTCTGACATTTAAACAAAATAAAATGAAAGTACAAGAAATAACTGAAATAATCGAAAAATTAAAAAAAGAAGGATACGATGATCTTCTTGAAAACCTGATGAAAAATATTAGCGGGAGCGCCTTGATTTCAATTGCCGCAGGAAGTTGTATCGGATATTGGAAAGCAAAAGGTTTTGATATTCATTATGTAATTGAAGCATCACTGAAATTTGGACCTGCAGCACTCACTGGCACATTAGGTATATTATATAGCAGTTATCTCACAGGATTTATAGAAAAAGATGCGTTACTTGGAAAAAAGGGTGTTGATCCTGTCAAAACTATCGAAAATATTGTTGATAACTACTACAAAATCAAGAACAAAGGTGAAATTATAAAAACTTTTGCAATAGGTGGTATGGTCCTAGGGGGTTTTGAAACTTTAGTAGGATACGGAATAGGTTATTCAGCAGCGCAGTTTTTTTAATACTAAAAAATTATTTCACTTCCACTTTCTTAACCGCAACTTTTTTCTTCTCTGCTTTCGGCATCACTACTTCAAGCACCCCATCTTTGTAATTTGCTTTTGACTTCTCAAGGATTACTCTCGCAGGCAGGAGAAATGATCTGTAGAACCCCTTGTAAGATCTTTCTGCTTTTACATACCCTTTTTTTTCAACACGCACTTCTTCTTTCTTCTCAACTTTGACTTCCAGATTTGTTTCAGTGATATTAAGCTGTATGTCTTTTTTGTCAACTCCTGGGATTTCTATGCTCGCAATTATTTCCTTGTCTGTCTCTTTTATATCAGAAAGAGGCTGTCTGAACAGCTCAATTCCTTTTCTTTCTGGCAGAAGTTTGTGATCGAAATGCTCTAATGGATGTTCGTACCGCATCCCGCGCATCGCTCTCCTCATCCTATGCATTTCATCAAAAGGGTCCCCCATATTTTCACCTCCTTGATTTCTTGTCATAAAAAATGTAATAAATCAAACAGTGCACAATCAGCAAAACAATAGGAAAATTTAAATTTTTCTGCTAAGACAGAACCTGTTTCAGATTTATTTCAGCTTATTCATCATGCCGGCAGCATATCCCGCTCCAAAGCCATTATCAATATTTACAACCAGGACTCCGGGACTGCAGGAGTTAAGCATTGCAAGAAGAGCAGAAAGACCTCTGAAACTGCTCCCATAACCTACAGAGGTTGGAACTGCAATAATCGGTTTTTTCACAAGCCCTGAAACAATGCTGGGCAGAGCCCCTTCCATTCCAGCAACAACAACAAGAACATTTGCCTTCTCAATTTGTTTTCTGTTCGACAATAAACGATGAATTCCTGCAACACCAACATCATAAATTCTCTCTACAGTGTTGCCGAGAGCTTCTGCTGTTACTGCAGCTTCCTCTGCAACAGGGATGTCCGAAGTGCCTGCTGCAATGACAAGAATTTTTTTCTTTGATTTTTTTGGAAATCTGCCCAAAACAATCATTTTTGCAGGTTCACTGTAAAAAATTTCTTTGTAACCATTTTTTAATGCATTAAAAACTTCCCGGCTTGCCCTTGTTGCAAGAACAAGGTTGTTGTGCTCACGCAGTTTCGCAACAATATTCCTGATTTGCTCAATTGTTTTTCCCTGGCAGAAAACAACTTCAGGGAATCCTTTTCTTGCAGCCCTGTGATGATCAAGTTTTGCATAGCCGAGATTTTCATATGGTAATTTTTTCAAAGTGTTTTCTGTTTTCATCAAACTAACTTTGTTTCTCTTAAAATCTGTCAATATTTTTTTGATGTTCATTTTTTCATAATATCCATTTTGTAATCTTTCCCCTCCAGTGACTGAAGCAGACTTCCTCTTTTATATTCGGCAAACTCAACAGCTTCAAAGCCGAGGGACTTTATTATTTCAGTTATTGCATTTTGATTTAATAAGATTTTTTTTAATGGCTCGGCATCAGCTTCTACTTTTGCAGTTTCGCCCAGATGACGCAGCCTGACATCACGCACGCCAAACGTTTTCAGATATGATTCCCCTTCTTCAACCTGCCTTAATTTATCCGGTGTAACGGGTGTGTTGAACTGAATTCTGGAGCTCAGGCAGGGCATTGCCGGCTTGTCATAAGTTGGAAGTCCAGATTGTTTTGAAAAATGTCTTATTTCCTCTTTTGTAAACTGTGATTCCAGCAAAGGGCTTCTTACATTAAATTCGGAAGCTGCCCGGTTTCCAGGACGATGATCTCCAATGTCATCATAATTTATGCCGTTGATAATGTGTTGGATGTTTCTCTGTTTTGCAAGAGGAATCATTTTCTTGTAAAGCCCGCTTTTGCAATAATAACAGCGATCAGCAGGATTTCTCAGATAATTGGGATCTTTCATTTCTTCAGTTTCAATTATTATGTGTTCTATTCCAATTTGCTCAGCCAATTTCCTGCAATCAGCAAGCTCGCTTCTTGCAAGAGAAGGGGAATCTGACGTAACTGCAATTGCCTTGCTGGCAAGAACATCACATGCTACTTTTGCAAGAAAAGTGCTGTCAACTCCTCCTGAGAAAGCCACCATAACTGACTGCATTTCCCTGAGGATTTTTTTTAATGCGTCTAGTTTCGCTAACGAAGCGTACTCTTGAATCTTTGCAATAATTTCAACCACCAAATCAACAAAAAATGGGGCTTAAATATAAATCTTATCGATAATGTATGCAAAAAAAGTTAAGAAAAGCTTTATAAACAAAATGCAAATTATTCCCTTCGACGCCTCCGTAGCATAGTAGCTATTGCGGCTGACTTGTACAACAGATGTTCAAGCAATCAGCAGGTCGTGGGTGCAATTCCCATCGGAGGCTTTTGCATTCAGCACACTCAAAAAACAAGTCAAAACAAAACTCAAAACCAAAAAATAATTATGCAGGTAATATTCTCTCATAATCAAGAGTAAACATTATGCCAGCCAAAACAATAACCGCGACAGTCTCAAAAATTGTGCAGGAGACACCGGAAATCAAAACTTTAAGATTGGAGTTTTCGCCTGAAGAAAATTTTGATTTCCATCCCGGGCAGTTTATTAATCTGATTCTTGAAGCAGGGATTGAAGGAAAAACAAAAAAAATCGTGAGATCATACTCGATATCTTCTTCACCGACAAAGAAAAACTATGTTGAGATAACTGTAAAAAAAGGCATTCCAGGAGGAACTGCTGAACATCTCCACAACCTAAGAATCGGAGACAATTTGAGCTTTGTTGCTCCTTTTGGAATTTTTTATTTCAGGGAGGGAATGTCAAAAAATATTGTGCTTATATGCGGAGGCTCCGGAATTGCCCCCTGCATGAGCATGATAAGATACATCACAGAGCTGAAGACCAGCACAACAATCACATTGATTTACAGCAACAAAACTGAAAAAGACATTGTTTTTTACAATGAACTTAAAGAGCTGGCAAAAATCAACAAGAATCTCAAACTTGTTTTTACGCTTACAAGAGAAATTCCAAAAGACTGGAAAAACAGGAAGGGAAGAATTTCCAAAGAGATAATTAAGGGAGAAATTGATGATATTCACTCTGCATTATTCTTTGTATGCGGCCCTAAGGCGTTCATTGAAAACTCAATTGCAATCCTCAAATCATTGGATGTTGAAGAAAGAAACATAATTATTGAAAAATGGATGTGATGCCAGTTTCTAAGTTCTCTGCTTTACTCCCCTGAAGCTTTCAGCAACATCAACTATGTATTTTCCCTCGTCAAGTTTTATTATTACAGGCTCCTTCTTGAAGAGCTGAACAAGATCAATCTCGTACTTTCCCGGCTTTAGAATTCTTATTGACTCAAAATCAAGAACAACAGGATCCTCCTGAATTTCATCGTCCCTCTCAATCAGCTCCTTGACATCCTCTTCAATCTGCTGTCTTTCTTCATGCGTAAGATTGAAAATAACTTCTTTTGCTTCATTGAGCTTTTCCTTTTTTATGTAGAAAAAGAATTTCCCACCGCAGGAGCACCCTGAGAGTATTTCAGCGGAATTGTCCGGATAAATCGTACTGCATTTAACGCATTGATGAGGCATTTTTTATCTCTTTCTTCTTATCCTGTTTATTTTTTATTTCTGTTTTTGGATTTTTTCTTATCAGACTTGTCTTTTATCAGCAACTGAATCCTGTTTGGATCCTGCCTTATTTCCTTGACAACAGTTGCAGGCCCTATTATTGTTGTTCCACGCTTTTCCTTCAGGAGAAAATCCGCAAGCATCCTCTTAAATCCAATTCCTGAGCCCTTGGTGGAATCAAGAACAGCCATCTCTATTCCCTTAAACTCTGAGTTTATTTCCTCCATTGTTGCTTTTATCAGCTCTGTTTCTTCTTCTTTTTTGAGTCTGCCTTCGAGAATGACAATCTTGTTGTCCTTCGCAAGATTAAGAAGTTTTCTTATTCTTCCCACTGAACTCATTGATGCAATTTCGTGATGAGGCACAAATTGTATTGTAAGCATAAAATCTACCCTGCAATTTCAAAAAGCTTCTGATAAAAATCATCTACGTTGTTGCCGTACTTTGCTGAAATGCCGACAATGCCGTACTGGGGAAATGCTGACTGTATTCTTTTCAAATTGGATCTTTTCAAGTCAACCTTGTTTCCGACTACAATAACAGGAATGTTTCTTGCAGCGAGATTGCCAATAATTGTTATGTTAACCTGAGAATAAGGATCAAGTGTTGAGTCAAGAACAACAATGACAAGATCAACCTCGTCAAGCCATTTAATTGATTCGATGACTCCTTTGGTTGCTTCTTTGGCCCTTCTTTTGGCCTCCCTTTCCTTTAGGCCATGCTTGAGGAAATCCTCATAGTCAATTTTTGTAGCAATTCCCGGAGTATCAAAGAGATTGAAGGAAAGCTCCTGACTGCCTGACTTTACATTTATCTTTTCTTTAACAACAACTTCCCGGGTTTCATGCGGAATATTGGAAACAGCGCCCATTTCCTCTCCTAGCCAGTCAACGCAGATTCTATTTGCGAGGGTTGTTTTGCCTCCATTAGGAGGGCCATAGAGCCCAATCTTCAGATGCTTTTTTTTCCTGAAAAGCCTTAAAAAAAATCTGCTGAAAAAATCGCTAAATTTTTTTATCATATTCTCTGCCTTTTTAAAAAAAAATTCATAGAAGCATCTTTAAATAGTTTTCTGTTTGCATTGCATCGAAGAGGCATGCCAAAACTAATTGCCTCTTTTAATTATTATTTTTGAGAATATAATTGGTACGTGGATAGCATCCTTAAGGTCAAAATTCCATAAATCAATTTTATCGACGAGCGTTGCGAGGGGAGGCTCCCAACCGTTTCGTCAGTTGACGCCGATGTGAGGAGGGATGTGCTTCGCAATCCCTCTTAAC
>DATDSP010000032.1:0-7134 GCA_035291205.1 Candidatus Nanoarchaeia archaeon
TGTAAAAGGTTGGTTGCCATCGGCTCGCATTTCGACGTGTCACCGATGGAAAAAATTCCCATTGCAATTTCCTTTTTTCACACCGGATATTTTGATTATGCTCGCAATATTGATGGCAACTACAGACCTGCCAATGCAGATTTCCCACTTAACTTGACAGTATCCTTGAAGAAGGTGAATGGATTGCAAACTCAAAAACATCCGCTAAGCTTCGCCAATTCCTCCTGCAGGGAAATAGAGTCCTGCCTGGTCCTCTGGCTCTGGAAGATAAGTGCTCAGATTGAAGTATGCTTTCAATGCCTCCTGAAACCTGTAAGCTTCCCTGTAAAGCTCTATCCTGTGCTTTTCAACCTGCTCCTTGAGAATTCTCCCTCTAAGAAAATTGTTCAGGGGCCCGATTATGCTTTTTTCGAATTTCTTTTCAGGGTCTGTGATTAAATCAGCCTTTATGTCAATCTCGACTTCACCCCAGTTAGTCTGGTATTTCTGGCCCTTGTGAACTATTTCAGATTCTTTCAACAGAAGAATGTGTATATCTATGTTAAGGTTATATCGGTAATAAGTTGAGTCTCCTGGATTTTTTGAGCATCTCCACCAAATCCACAACTCGCCTCCGCGTTGCTGGTTTTCGCGCTGAAGATAAAGCGTCTCATTAAAATCCTTGTCGTACTGCGGGGCCCAGCTGTGCTCAAGAAGCCACTCGTGCATCATAATGTAGAGATGCCTCATATGAAAAAAATGCTTGTACTTCACCCTTAACCTCGTTGCCTCGAGCTTTTCGTAGACCATTGAAAAAAATAAAGAAAGGGATTATTTATATCTTTCTTATTATGTTTTTCATTATGTTTTTCATTATGTTTTTCATTATGTTTTCATCAGTATGGTCGTATTGGGGATTATGTTGGGCTGACTATCCCTGACATTATTGAAAGAGCAATCAAATTGAACACAATCATGACTGCAAAGGAAACAATGCAGTAAAGAATTGTGCTTCTCATGAGATTTGTGCCGAGCTGATACCTCTCGCTGAGCTTGTCCTCGCCGTTTTCAATGCCGTTCGTGAGAATGGTGAGTATGAAGACAATCTGCACAACATAAATTCCCACAACAATCTGAAAAAAGTATGTTGGAATTCCCTCTCCAAAAAGCCCAATAAGCCCTGCTCCTCCCAATCCTGCCTGAGTTCCCGCACCTGCTCCAGCCTGGCTGATTGTTTGTATTTGAGTGCCAAGTTTTCCAAGGATGGTTGTTATCATAGATGTTATTCCAACAACAATGCCTGCAATTACTGGTGTGAGGAAAGATATCTGTGATTTCATTGAAGAAATAACATCTGCAAGCAAATCCTTAAGGCGTTCATCAACGCGATGAATTTCCTTGATGTATTCTGAAACGCTGATTAATGCCTGTGAAGCAATCATGGGACCTTTTTTCGAGCTTTCAATCAGCACTTTCATTGTACTTTCAATGAGATTCGAAGGGAAATAAACAAGAGCGCCTATTCTTGAATCAAATATTGCCTTCTCAACACTCATTCCAAGCCTTGTTATGTTGACACTCACCATCCTGAAAAAATTTCCAGCAGTTGTTCCTTCCATAACACTTGCAACTTTTGAAAATGCAAGTTCAGCAGGAATGTTGTCCCCAAGCCTGTTGCCAAGCTGGAAAAGCGCAGCAGCAAATTCCTTCTCAAGATTTTTTGACTCGTCCCGAATCCTGATGACATTCTCAGAACGCAGTTTGTAATAAAGCCCGAATGAAATTCCAAGAGCAAGAACAACAAACAGGCTCAGCACTGAAGCACCCATTCCATAAGGCCCCACTATGACTTCAGGGTTTTTTGAAGATGGATGGTAGTCAAGAAGCTTTATGTCTTTGCCTCCTATTGAGGCATCCTGAAAATTAATTAAATGAAGAATTATTGGAAGCAGTCCTATGAACAGAAAAAACACTCCAATAAAAACTGCAACAAACAAAGGGCTTAGCTGAATTTCCAAATTGCCAATCTTTAAGAGTATGTTCTTGTATTTTGCTATCTCAGGATTTTCAGAAATGTCAGATTCTCCATAACCTGTGGGCCTTGAAGAAAGAATTTTTTTCCCAAGATAAAAAACAGATATTGGAATGAGAACATTGTAAAACATTGCGATATGATACCATTGCACCCCTTCCATGAAGCTCACCATAAGAGGAAGCACAACAAGGCCCAGAATTGGAAGGATTATTCCAAGCATATGCAGAGTTGTAATTGGGGTTTTGAGATTCTGGGCGTAGTGAAGCATCTTTTCATAGGTTTCCTCAAGCATTACAGACAGGGCCTTGTCGAGAGCTCCTATCCTGCGCTCTTCGCTTGATTCGTAAAGGGAGGACTCAACAAGATTGAGTGCCTCTACGAATTCCATATTGTATTTCTTCCAACCATCGAGATAAACTGCAAGTGCTTCCTTCACTGACTCATATTTTTCAGTCTCAACATCCCACATTATTTTCTTCATGTCGAGAGAGAGAGGAGGGCTGAGATGTTCTGCGGCAAAATTTATTGCCCTTTCCAGATTGGAAGTGTGCCTCATATAAGTTACTACATAAAAAATGCAGAGCACCATCTGGTTGCTTGCTTTCATTCTCTGGCTGTTCGCCATGAACTCTGGAATTTTTGAGAGAGGAATCATAAGAATCAACCCGACAAAAAGAAAGATGACAACAAAAAATGGATCAGGAACAGTCCCGAAAATCATCGGGAGAAGAACGCTGAAGAACATTCCAATGAGAATAAACGCAACTGGAGCGAGAATTGAAAAGCTCATAACTCCTGTCGGGGTTGCTTCCATATGAAGAACATCAAGATGCTCCTGAAGAGATTTTTCCTGAACAACGGACGGCTTAATCTTAATCAGCTTTTCTGAAAAGTTGCAGGATTTCTCGTAGAATGAAATTGTTCTTGAAATGTACTGCTTCCTGAATTCCCTGTAATCAAGAGAGGGAACTGAAATGTTCTGGGATTTTCCTTCTATTTCTTCCATTATCACCTTCTTGTATTTCTCAAGCAGGTCCTTCATTTCTTTTGATTGCTGGGGCATTTTTTCAACAAAGTTCAACAAAGTTCAATAAAATTACTTGGGTTTAGCATTTGACTTAAGCCATTCGTTCCATTCAAAAAATATTCTCTTGCTGTCAAGAAATCCGACTTCCTCCCTGACAGAATCGCTGATGCGGTGGAATTGATCGTTGCATTGAATCACAAAAGGGGCTTCAAGCAATTCAGGATTCTTGAGCCTGTCAGAAAAATTAACAATTGCTTCCTTAATCCTGGCTCTGAGAAGTACATTGTCCCAGACAGCATCCCAGTTGCCAGCCCACTCCTTGACATTGCCTGCAATTGACTTCAAGATGTCAGATTCGCCGTTAAGAAGGTCGCTGCTTGGCATAAGCTGATCCTTTTTTGAATCGTAAGTCATGAGATCAACAAATCCTCCTTCAGCAAGAGGATCCTGCTCCCATTTTTTTCTGACTTCAGTTATCTGAGTGACTCTCCTCCATCTGTGCAGGCCGTCGGCGCTTTTAATTGGGTTTGCAACAACAATAACATCTGTTGCCTTGAAAGATGTTCTCGGGACTCCCAAATCATTAACAACCCTGTCGAAAACGCCATAAGGAGAATCGCCATGAATTGTTCCTGCAACAACATTTGCAAGGGCTCCGACGCGCATTGCCTCATAAAGGGCCTTGGCTTCAGTTGACCTCACTTCACCCACAATCAACGCAGAGTCTCCAAGACGAAGGGTCGCCCTTATTCCTTCATCCGCTGTAACCTCTGTTGTTCCTCTTGTGAGAGCAGAAGCAACTTTCATAGATTGTATGTTGTAGCCAAGCTTTCGCAGTGCAGGCCCTGGAAGTTCGAGGGTGTCCTCTATCGAAATTAGGCGGTACTTCATCATTATTTCAACCATCAGGGAGCCAAGCAGGGAGGTTTTTCCTGCTGAACGCGTTCCTGCAACAAGAAGCGTCCTTGAACCGTCAATAAGGAAGCTCAGCAAACCTGCGCTGAGGGGATCAAGCATTTTTTGCTTTACAAAAAGAGGAAGCGTCCATGGCTTGTCCCTGTGTCTTCTAAATGCAAATGCAAGTCCTGTTGGATTCAGCGGCTCTGTAATGACTGCAACTCTTGCAGCAGATTTTGGAAGAAGAAGTTCTGTATCGAGTATTGGATTTGCTTCATCAAGAGGCCTTCCTGAAATAAGCCGAAGTTTTGATGCCCATGATTCGGCTTCGCTTCTGGTCGGATAAATGTTTGTATGGCAGTCTGTAAAATCCTGGTGAACAATGAAAACAGGATTAGCTCCTACTGGACTGTTTATTGTTATGTCCTGAACCTTGTCGTCATCCAGCAGGACTTCTATGAGGCCGAATCCTATTGTGTACCTCACAAGAATTTCAGTAAGCATCTTGAGCTCTTTTTCTTTGAGCTTCATTCCCCTGCTGATTGAAAGCTCCTCAAGAAGATCGTGGCCCACGTTGAAGAAAACCTGCCTCATCCTATGAGGATCGACAAATTCTTCCTTACGGGGCTTGTGCTCGGCCATTATGCTTCTTGCAAGATCAAACAAATCGTATTTTTCCTCGGAAAGCTTGAACTCTGGTGGAGAAATATGGTACAAATAACGAACAGAATCAGGAAGTGAAAATATTGTTACTTCAGTGCCTCCCACCATATAATTGTCAATCTCCTCAGAATCAGCGGGGTAAGAAGACATTAGCTTTGTGTACATAAAGTTTGGCTTTATTGTAGGACTGAATATTTTCCTGTAAATCGCCCTGTCTCCAACAGAGTAGCCGGCAATGTACTGCTTTGCAGTCTGCACCAGCCTTGTTTTCTCAAAAAGAGAAATCACATAATCCATCAAATGAATCTGCTTTTCAGAGCATTCAATGCAGGACTGCAAAGATTCCTTGTCGAGCTCTATTTTTTCATCCCTTCTTGCCCGCAGGAGTTCAACATAGCAACCAATAGGATCAGAAGACATTGTCAACAGTATTATTCGCTGAATTTCTGGAAATCTTTTTCTTCCGCATTTCACACAGGCAGGAATATCTACAGGGCTCAAGCCAAGCATTTTCTTCTGCTTCATAAAAAGATTGTAAAGATGAGCTATTTCCAGGAGGATTCTTGTCTGTTCATACTCATATTCATAATCTCTTTTTTCAGAAAAAATAATTCTAGTTGCCTGCCTTGCTTCAATAAGTTTCTCAATCACAAACGACATGCATTTTGGGCTGTCTTCAATTGAGGGAGGAAAATCTATTGTTAATGCATCTATCCTTAGAATTACATCCTCTCCTTCGCGAATAAGTTCGTAGTTTCCTTCTTCTCTTTCTCCAAACAGAGCCATTTCCCCAAAACCCCTTTTTTATGCAAGATTAATGCAACACAGTACAACAGCATAACAACACAAAAAACAACACAACATTGTTAACGCAACATTAACATTGTTAACGCAACATTAATATACTTAATTCATAGAAATTACCAGAGAGAATATATAAATTTTCCTACTATCAGAAATCTCCAAAAAGAGAAAAAAAATGGTTGAATTAAATCCAACTGGTCCTAAAACTCCTGCACAGGCAACTCCTTCATCAGCACCCTTATCAATAATCACTCAGGCAATAAAGCCTTCTTCCCAGAAAAAAGCAATTCCCCAGACAGCGCCTGAAACTTTAGAGATGTCAAACAAGCTCAACACATTGGGCAGGAACATAAGGGTTGTTGAAGAAAGATACATTAACATCAGAAAAAAAAGTACTATAATCGAACAGAATATGATTAATGACTACAAGAAGCTTTTTGCCCAGAGCAAGAGTCTTTCATCTGAATTTATGGAGCTCAAGAAAGAAATCAACAACATAAATGAGAAGCTTTTCCTGCTTCAAAAAGAACTTCAGAACTGCGCGAAAAAAGAAGACACAAAACTTGTTGAAAAATATGTAATGCTCTGGAATCCTTCAAGTTTTCTGAGAAAGGAAGAAGCTGAGAAAATGATAAAAAATTTCATGGAGGAAAAAAAGGTACGTGGATAGCATCCTTAAGGTCAAAATTCCATAAATCAATTTTATCGACGAGCGTTGCGAGGGGAGGCTCCCTACGGGAACGCAGCTCCATCTTCATTTACGTCGAGAATTTTGAAGATGCTATCCACATACAAAAAAAGACAAACTTTAAATAATCCCCTCCAATTAAAACATAAAAAGCAAAACAAAAAAAGAGGTAGAGAATGGCTTTATTTGGTTTTAAGAAAAAGGAAGAAGCACGGGTGCAGCAGGGAATGCCCCAGTCTCAGGCAAATGCAGGAGTTCCCACGGACTTAGTTCTTCAAATGAGGGCTCAGGGACTTTCAAACAATCAGACCATCCAGAATCTTCAGAGAATGGGCTACAAATCTTCCCAGATTTTTGATGCAATTAATCAGGCGGATATAAAAGGAGGAATAGAGGCTTCTCCAATGGAGCCGATGTCTGAATCTGATTTAGAAAATCCAATTCAGCCAATGCTGTACGGACAACAGCAGATGCAACAAATCCAGCCTCCGCAGACAATGCCTCCTGTACAGCCACCGCAGTACTCTCCTTATGCCCAGCCAGCACCGCTTCAAACTCAGGCTCAGGCAGTTGACACTCGTCACGTTGAAGAGCTTGTTGAAACAATTGTTGAGGAGAAATGGAATTCAATTGCCCAGGAAATCAGCAAGGTTGTTGAGTGGAAGAACAAGTTTGATGCAAGAATAAGCGCAATTGAGCAGGATATGAAGAACTTGAGAAATGATTTTGATCAGCTTCATCAGGCAGTTGTTGGGAAAGTAGGTGAGTACGACCAGCACATTCTCAATGTCGGAACTGAAATAAAGGCAATGGAAAAAGTGTTTCAGAAAGTCATTCCTTCTCTGACTGAAAATGTGAATGAGCTTGGAAGAATAACTGAAGATTTGAAGGGAAAGAAAGAGAAGACTGAAAAGAAATAAGCCCTTAGCTGTATTCTCCTTATTCGCTTGTATTCTCCTCGCTTTATGCTCTTATACTTGCCCAGGCCTGCCGCCAAGCATCCCAATTGCAGCAACAGCAAGAAGAAGTATGAACAGCATT
>DATDSP010000033.1:0-7414 GCA_035291205.1 Candidatus Nanoarchaeia archaeon
TAATAGTTGTGTCATTCCAGTTTCCAGCCCCATCAGTGGCATTAAACTTCAGGGTGCAGATTCCAGCCATGATACCACATAACGTGGTTGCATTCACAGTTATGTTGTACAATCCGCTTGCCTGCAGAATCATGGTACTGCTAGGCGTGCCTGAAAAATTCATTATTTTAACACTGACAACATTATCAACAGCACTAACATTAACATCAACCAACTGCGACTGATTAATTACAGTATCAGAAGCCAATGGATTTGTAACATTCGGCAGAATATCATCAATCTGAATTATCAAGCTTGCTGTATCATTCCAATTTCCTGCAATATCTGTTGCATTAACCTTAACAGTGCAGGGACCGCTTCCAATTGCAAAGCAGATGTCTGATGTCTTATTTGTAATGTACCACACATTTGATGTTCCTGATGTTGCAAATACACCCATAAAGGAGATGTTGCTGCCTGCAGTTCCTATCAGTGAAACACTGCTTATATTTTGGTCAGTTGTATTTACAGTGAAATTGACAGAAGAGCCGCTTCTCGCAATGCCAGCTGTAAGGTTTGTATAATTAGCGTTTATTCTTGGAGGTTGGTCATCGACATACAACAGCAGCGTTGTTGTGTTTGTTTGCGACGCATTGTCATAAATTCTGAAGGTCAATAAGCAGGGATTTTCCTTATTGGTTCCGACATCAGAACATAGAGCAGACGCATTTGAAACCCAATTGCTGTAATTGCCCAGAACAGCATCCAAAGAAACTGCAGACATTAAAACGTGTGAGCTGTTTCCAACAGTTACGTTCACAGTAAAAGTGTCGCTGGCGTTGACTGTCAAGTTGAGTTTCCAGCCACTCTTGACAATTCTGTCAGAATCATTAACCTCAGCGCCAAATATTGCCGGAACCTTGCTATCAAATCCTGTATAGAAGGCATAATCCAATGCGCCTGAATTCTGAACAAGATCAGTTGCGTTGCAGGAAATGTTGAATCCTGCCTGCTCGAATCCCAAAGGGGAAGTCCAAATTATTGAACTGGAATTTCCTTGTCCCACAATAACATTTGCCGAAGCAGATTTGTTGTAAAACAAGAAAGTGTAGCCTGTTGAATTAACTCCTGCACTTGAATCTGCTGCTCCAATGCAGTTAAGCGTTAATGCCGAGGAGCCGTTCACCCAGCTGTTTTCAGAATAAGTGTTGATTCCTGCTGCGTAGCTCGCGGGTCCTGAAGAATCAAGGCCAGTTTGAAAATTAGAAATGGAAACAATGCTTCCTCCGAAAACGCTCCTGGTCTGCCAGGTTATGTTTCCTGTTTGGCTTGCTGTTGTTGCGCTGATATTGAACAATTTGCTTGATCCAGCAGCAATCGTGTCAACAACTGTTGTGAAAGAAGTTGTATTAACTGTCGGAGAATTAGGAGTGCAAGTCCAGTCAACAGTTGGGGCTGTGCAGGAAACATAGGTCACGTTGTTAAAAGGCAGAGTAATTCTTATCTCGTCGTAAGAGCTTGAATCATTATTTGTGATATTGAAGACATAAGTTATTGGCATTCCTCCCCTTACAAAACCATTGTTTGAAAACACTGACGAGTTTGTGTTTACAGCAGGAACATTGACTGCTCTAACAAGGGTTAAAATTAATGACGCAAATGCAAGCACAGCAACTATCAGTAACGCATATTTTATTGGCATGTATTTTATGGATTTTTTCGTAGAACTCGGTTTTATACACCATTTTATAGACCTACTTTTAGGTTTTATAGAATACTGTATCCCGACCTGTATCCCGACACTTCTTTTTTCCATCCCAACACCCCCAAACAAGCGATCAGGGCTTAATGTTAAGCGCCCTCGTTAAGCATATCTTAAGCATAAATACTAACACCGGACGCTTGCACCAAAACCATCCCCTAAACTATTTCTTAAACTACTTTAGCATATTAGAAATCTAATGATATATTTAAAAGTTTCACAACGATTTAAAAAGAAATTTTTTTTTGTAACCAAAGGGTTGTGGGCAAGTATGGAAAAGAATGATTGATTAAATGGTTGGAAATAAATGGAAATGGAAAGACAGAAATAACAAAAACTCGCTGCTCGGAGCTATCCGCAGGCTAAAGCCTGCTGTTTTACGCTCCTCGCTTAATCGCGAGTTTTTGGAATTAAAAACTGTCGGACTAAAGTCCGAGGTATTAAACCCGCCAGTTTTTAATAAAATTATCAGCATTTTGTTGCTTGCCGATACCCATAGTTTTTTGCGTCGCTGATTGTTTTGAAGCAAATCAGGTTTTCTGGGTAAATTCTATTAACAGCAGGACAGCTGCAATCATAATACAAATTTGAATTAACGCTGCCGACAACAGAAGTTCCTGAAGGACATCCAAGGCTTTGGCAAGAATCTAGAATTTGCGGTGTGGTTGGTGGTGGCTCTTGAAGTACTTCTTCATCAGGCGAATCCTGTTTATCTATTATTTCATTGTCGCGCGAATTTAAGAAGCCAGTTATATCTGAAGAAGATATTGCAAAGCTCATACCTTCCGCATCTGTTATTTTCCAAGTGTTTATGCCAATCACAGCTCCATTATAATTCAATAAAGGACCTCCTGAATTGCCGGGATTAATTGATGCTGTGTGTTGTACGTATATGATGTTGTTTTCTTTTACAGTATTACTTACAATCCCTTCACTCACAGAATTTGGATAAATTCCAAGAGAATTTCCTATTGCAATAACTTCATCTCCTTGTCTGTGTGTATCAGAAAGAATCAGTGGTTGAAATTTCCTGAATGATTTAATTGTTTCAAATTTCTCAAGATATATTTCTAATATTTCTTCATCAGCTAATTTTAAAATAGCCAAATCGAGACCTTCATCAAAATTTCCCACTTTGATAATATCGGCAAGATAAGACTTCTTATCAAACGTTTTTACAATAACCCTAGCGTATTTATTTTTTTTATTGCTATTATCATAAGCGTTCTCTATAACATGATAATTAGTTATTATTTCGTCCTCACTAATGAAAAAACCACTTCCAGCCATTTCATTGAAATTTGTTGATTTTTTATTAAAATCACGCGAATAAATTGCAACGACTGATGGTTGGACTTTTTCTAGTAAATCAGGCAAGGGTTGTTTTTCAGGTAGAGTAGTGGATGTTTGAGTTGGATTGTTGCCTGAATTGTTTTGGCTGGATTGATTGTTGATCTGATTTGTCAAATTGTTTTTTTGATTAATGCATCCAGAAGAAATTAAAATCACAACTAAAAGAGTAATGAACAAAATAGATTTTCGATTATCCATAATTCAAAAGAATTTTTGAAATGTATATAAATCTTTTGTTATTTAACAGTAACAATAATTTTTAAAATTCTGTGTGCGGCGGATTGTAAGTTAGCAGTATGGAGATGAATTAACAAAATAAAGTCAGCTCCCAACTAAAAATCGCAAAACCGAAGTATTTATATAGTATTTCTTACATATCTTACTTATAAGGGGGTTAAGAAATAAAGGAAAATGAACGAAGAAATAAAAGATATAAGAACAATAACAATAACACAAAAAGGACAAATTTGTATTCCAAATGTAGCGAGAAGTCTTGCAGGATTTAAAGAAGGGACAAAAATAAGTGTCATAGTTTTTGATGATAGAGTTGAATTAAGACCGCTAAAAAAAGAAAAAATGAGCGAGGCTTTACTTTGTATGTTAGCAAGTGAAAAAGCGTTGGCTAAAAATTGGTTGTCAAAAGAGGATGAAGAAGCATGGAAAGATTTGTAAAAGGAGATGTTGTTGTTTTGCCTTTTCCATATACTGATTTTTCTAGTGTAAAGAAAAGACCTGCTGTTGTAATTGCAAATCTCAGGGGGCAAAATATTATTCTTGCTCAAATTACTACAAACCAAAGAAATGATGAAGATTTAATTTCTCTTACAAGAAAAGATTTTGCTTCTGGCTCTCTTAGCTCTGATAGTTTTATTATGGCCGCTCTTATATTTACTGCAGACGCTTCTCAAATTGAATACAAAGCAGGAAAGATAAAAACTGAAAAAGTCAAAGAAGTTCAAAACAAATTAGTTGAAGTTTTTACAAGATAATTTTTTCTAAACCCTTAAGCAGAAACTCCCTGAAGCCAGGATTCTGTCCGATATTCCCAATTACCTGGATAACTAATTCGTCAAACTCAATCTATCCAATGCTCTCACTGTTGCATAAGGCACAAAACCATAGGATGATGATTTATTATCGCGGATTCATAAATTTATTTAATGGTCTGTTTGAAGCGAATGGTATAAATCCTAATTCTCTCGATTTTGTATGCACTGAATTAATGTTTTTCTCTTCTAGTGCATAGTCTACAGTGAATATTGTCAAACCTTTGCTTTGTGCGATTTTAAGATTATTTATATACTCCTCGGAACTGACATGCAATGTACTTTCAGGCAATTCAATATACATTTTCAAACATCCTTCTGAAAGACTCTTTTCATACTCTTTTGTTTCGATATCGGCATCTGTTGCCGGCAATGGACAATCTCCTTCTGGTTGTCCAACTGCGCTACCGTCAAACCACACCTGCTCTTGTGCAATAGCATCTATCGTAGAGATGTAGTCATCATATTGAGCTAATTCTGCTGCATTTTGAGCAATAACAACAAAATCAGAATCTAAGTTTATTCCGTAATCTTTGATTTTTTTGACAAACTTCTTCATTTCCTCAATAGAATTTTTACTTTCTCTGTTAGCAATGTTTATAACATTCTCATCCGAGTATGCTTCAACCCAGTCAAGATAAACACCATCAAATCCCGCGTCAACAATCATTTTTAGCTGGGCGTCATAGCCATCCACACCCTCAAACCATATATCTTGCCATTCTTGATGCCAAATAGCAACAGGGAAATTCCCCTCCCACAAATCAGGATCCTCACCTGCTATGAAGACAGGATTGCCTACTCTCCAGTTTTCTTGCCAATAATAACGATAGGATTCTGCCTGCCCAATGTCTATGTAAGCGATGACGAGTTTATTCTGAAGATTCATCCCTGCTGAGTTCTTGATTTTTGTAACCGCATCTCGGATGTTATAATCTTCGTTTTCTTTTTCAGTAAAAATTGGTTCAATTACCACCATATCATAATCTGAATTAACAATATTATCAAGAACAGGGTCTAGATCAAAATGCAGGAAATAGAACCAAGTTTTTACATTTTTTAATCGCTCAGTAGCTGTAAGAGTGGTAGTTTCTACTGCTGTACTCTCATTTTTAGAGCTATTGGACAAAAGCTGCAAACTCAACCTATCCAATGCTCTCACTGTTGCATAAGGCACAAAGCCCAATGATTTGGATTTATTATAGAAATCATCAATGTTGCTCCTCGTTGAAACATAATCAACATTCAGCACCAGCTTTCCTGCATTCCTGAATTTCAGCATATTGTCCACTTTCAATTGGATATTTGAAGGATTGTTGGGAACATCCTCATTGTACCAGGTGTCTTCAATGCCAATGCCGTCAACAGCATCAAGATAATCCTGATAAACAGAAAGCCCTTCTCCGTTCTGCGGGAAAATAAGGAAATTCGGATTTCTTGACTTTGCCTGCTTTGAAATGTTTTTCACAAATGCAACCATTCTCCTGTCAGCATCAGAAATGCCATTATCCTGATAGTATTCATAGCCGTCTATTATGTCAAGATAAACGCCATCAAAGCCAGCATCCATTATTTTGTTAAGATACCCTCCTGCCTGACTATTGCCCCCTAAAATTACGCTTTGCCATCCTGAATCCCAGTATTTGACCTTGAAATTGCCCTGCCACTCAGGATTTTCAGCATCGAGCCATGAAGGATTGCCTGCTCTCCAGGAAGAGTTCCAATAGAATCTGTAATCTTCAGCTTCGCCAATGCTCATATAAGCCAGGACAATCTTGCCCGAAGACTTCAGGTCATCGATTTCTGATCTTGCAAACTCGCCGGAAGCAGTTCCATCTCTTGAATAGTCAATAACAACAAGTCTGAAGTTGGAGTTTTTTATTTCATCCAGTTTGTCGTCTTTGTAGGTGTTAAGCTGATAAGCCCAGGATGAAACATTGTTCAAAGAGGCATTGCTATTTGTTGAGTTGTTTGAATTATTAAAGTTGTTATTGGAATTATTGTTTGTGCTGTTATTTGTGTTATTGATGGTGTTATTTTGGTTGTTGTTTACCTGAATCCTCTTGACCTTGAACGCGACAATTCTTGAATTTGCATCATTCACAGAATCCCTGAGATTGAAATAATAGCTGAGTGTGCCGTTGTAATCCGACAAATCAACAAGGGTTGAACATTTTTTGTTTGATCCTGCTTCGCAGGAAAGCTGTTTTGTCAGCATCACATTATTTGAATTTGAAATGAAAAGCGTCACATTTTTTAGGTTTGCTTCTGTATAAACAATTGAGAAATTCACTGTACCATTTAGAATTCTGTTTGTAATCGGCAATTGCGACAGTACAAGCGGTTTCCTTGAATCAACACTAAATGATATTATCTTATTTGCAAGATTTCCTGCTTTGTCCAATGCCTGGATGGAAAACATGTTGTTTCCGTCAGGAAAAAACTGAACTGTTCTTGTTGAATTGCATCTCATGCAGATTATTGTGAACACATTGTTGTTGAGCGCCTTTTTCATCCACCTTGCTTCCTCAGTGCTCAGGCCTGTTATGTTTAATCTTGAAGTATTGTAAATTGAATTCTCAACCGGAGAGCTTATTGTTATCTGAGGAGCTGTTGTGTCTATGAAAATTGTGTTTCTTGCGGTCTGAACTGAAGTATATTGATTTGAAACAACAAAAGAATAATCTATTATTTTTCCGTCAAACTCCTGCACGCTTATTGATTTTTCGCATTTTGCAGGAGCTCCTGAAGGACAGCTCAAATCATATGAAATGTTGTTCAGCTCAGTTCCCAGCTTGTCCTTTACCAACAGATTAAGCTTTACTCCTGAAAGATTTTTCTCAGAATATTTTATCAGGAAAGTCACTGAACTGCTGAAGTAGCTATTATTCCTTGGAAACTGCTGAAGAATAATTGGTTTTTGAGGCAAAGATGATGCGGCGTAAGCACTTAAGGCAAAAACTGCTGTCAAAAGAATAATTGCTGTTGAAAGTATCAATAGGACTATCAGTGAGAATTTTGAATTTTTCATATCTTTTATCTCTCTGCTCTTAGCGGTTCTCTGTCTCATGTTTTCTCCCAACGCAATCCATACAAATCACTGTCAATTCTGTTTAAATAATTTATTGATTATAAATAACAAAAACTCGCTGCTCGGAGCTATCCGCAGGCTAAAGCCTGCGGTTTTACGCTCCTCGCTTAATCGCGAGTTTTTGGAATTAAAAACTGTCGGACTAAAGTCCGAGGTATTAAACCCGCCAGTTTTTAATAATTT
>DATDSP010000034.1:0-5210 GCA_035291205.1 Candidatus Nanoarchaeia archaeon
GGCTTTGTCAATTGGATTCATTTTGACTGCTCAAACGCCTAAAGATATATAAACTCTTGTTGTAGAAAATTCATCAACAGATTAATGCAGTCAAACGCAGACAGAATACCCGCAGTCAGGGCAGTAGAGGCATCCTCCTGAAGAGAACATCACGGCACCGCATTCAGGGCACCTCCTGATTTTGGCTCTTTCAGCAATCTCCTCCTCTTCCTTCAGCTGTGCATAAGATATTCCTGCTGTCTCAACATTCAATACTTGCAATTTCCTTGTAAGATCCCTGTAAATTGTAACTCCTTTGCAACCAAACTTATAAGCGTACAGATAAACTTCTTCCACATCCTTGATGGTTGCGTTTGCAGGAAAATTTACTGTTTTGGAAACTGCGTTGTCAACAAACTCCTGAAATGCTGCCTGCATTGCGATGTGCCATTTTGGAGTTATGTCATGGGCTGTTACAAAAATTTTTCTCACATCTTCAGGAATTTCAGCCAGAGTTTGGATGCTTCCCTTGTTTGATATCTTTTTCATTAATTCTTCGCTGTAAAATCCCCTTTCCTTAGCTATTTTTTCAAAGTATTGATTGACATAAGAAAGCTCCTTGCCCTCTAGCACTCTTTTTACATAAGAAACTGCAAAAATAGGCTCTATTCCTGATGAACATTCCGCAATCATGCTGAGAGTTCCTGTTGGAGCAATTGTGTTCACAGTGGCATTTCTAATTGCCTTATATCCATTTTTCTCCCACACACTTCCTTTGAAATTTGGAAACAAACCTCTTTTTTCTGCAAGTCTAGAGGATGCTTTTATTGACTCTTCGTGAATGAATTTCATCAATTCCTTTGCAGTTCTTACTCCGTCCTCAGAATTATAAGGTATTCCAAGCTGTATCAGCATATCCGCAAAGCCCATTATTCCCAGGCCTATTTTCCTGTTTTTCTCGGTCATTTCTCCTATCTGCAGAAGAGGAAATTTGCTCATGTCAATTACATTGTCCAGAAAGTGAATTGTTTTTCCGATTGTAAGTGAAAGCCGTACATAGTCAATTTTTCCATCCTTCGTGAAGTTGGCCAGGTTGATGCTTCCAAGATTGCAGGATTCGTATGGAAGCAATGGCTGTTCACCGCAGGGATTTGTACTTTCAATCTGCCCAATCTGAGGAGTTGGATTGTCCCTGTTGATTCTGTCAATGAAAACAATGCCTGGCTCGCCATTTTTCCAAGCCATCAGGACTATCAGGTTAAAGATATGCCTTGCATTGAATTTTCCTGCTGATTTTCCTGTTCGAGGATTTATTAAGGAATAATCTTCATTATTTTCTGCTGATTTCATAAAATTCTCCGTGACTGCAACTGAAATGTTGAAGTTTGTGAGGATGTCTGTTCTTTCTTTTGCAGAAATGAATTCAAGGATATCAGGATGATCAATCCGAAGTATTGCCATGTTGGCTCCTCTTCTCTTGCCACCCTGCTTGATTACCTCTGTTGCTGAATCATAAACTTTCATAAATGAAACAGGGCCTGAGGCAATGCCCTTGGTTGACATCACAACATCATTTTTTGGCCTGATCCTGGAAAAAGAGAATCCTGTTCCACCACCACTTTGATGAATCAATGCGGCATCCTTGAGTGTTTCAAAAATTGATTCCATTGAATCTTCTATTGGAAGCACGAAGCATGCTGAAAGCTGTTGAAGCTGCGCGCCTGCATTCATAAGAGTGGGGGTGTTTGGAAGAAAATCCCTCGAAGCCATGAGTTCGTAGAATTCTTTTTCTGTTTTCTCTATATCACTATTTCCGTAATTTTGGTCAGCAAGGGCAATGTTTCTTGCAACTCTCCTGAAGAGCTGGTCTGGGGTTTCAACAACATCGCCTTCAGGGTTTTTTAGAAGATATCTTTCACGTAGGACTTTGAGGGCGTTAGGAGAAATTTTAGTATCTATGTGCTTACCCATTATTTGCTTTTTTATTTCTCTCAACTCAGATCTTTTCTGCCTGTAAAGAATGTAGGACTTTGCAACTTTTGTGAAATTTTCATTGATAAGGACTTCTTCAACTATGTCCTGTATCTGCTCAACAGAAGGGGCGTCTTTCTTGAATCTCTCATTAATAATTGCAACAACTTTTCCTGATAATTTCTGAAGCACTGGTTCGTGGGGCTCCTTCACTGATTCAAATGCTTTTCTTATAGCATTGCTTATTTTTGACTGGTCAAAATCAGCTTCTTTTCCTGATCTCTTTTTTACTTTTGAAGGCATATCCATTGTTAAGTGTTTTTATTATATAAATTTGCTTAAAAATGATTAATGGATGTCCTCAGCACAGCACATTAGTAGTCTATTCCTTCCTTGTTGAACTTGAATTTTGCAGGCTCTTTTATTCGGTAAACCACATTTACAAAATCAGACAGCTCGATGAACTCCTCAGGAGCATACCTTCCTGTGAGATAAACTGCTGTTCTTCCTGGAATCTCAACAAGAAAGTTCAGGACATCATCTACTTTGAGGAGTCCTGCGGCAGATGCAAGGTTTATCTCATCAAGAATTAACAAATCAGGAGGATTTTCTCTTATTTTTTTTCTTGCAAATTCCAACCCCTGCTTTGCCAGATTACTGTCTTTCTGCGCAGGATTTTTTAAATTAATCCATCCAACTCCACCGAATTGATGTATTTCATAATAGGGGGACAGTTTTTCCCTGATTTTGTATTCGCCTATATTCTTCCATCCTTTCATAAATTGGATTATTACAACCCTGTGATTGTGGCCTACTGATCTTAATGCGGCGCCGAACGCTGATGTTGATTTCCCAACTCCGGTGCCCGTCCACAAGTATATTTCCGCTTTCTTTTTTTTCTTCAATCTTTGCAGATGCTCATAGTTCATTGATGTCTAACAGAAAAAGCTATTATTTAATTTTTGCTGTTGGTTTTGCTGATTTGCTTATTAATTGCTTATTAATTGCTTATTAATTGCGGTATTGCATTTTACAACAACAAAATTAATAAACAGCTGAAAAATTTGACAATGAAAAAGTTTGAATCAGATAATTGGGTGAAGATATGAATATCGAAGGCCTTAGTTCGGAGGAAATCAAAAACAAAATAACGAAGTACTGCACAGAAGTTACGGAGATGTGCGACAATGAAAAGAGAAATTCTCAAGACGTATATGATGTACTTCTCGAAAGCAACGACTGGATACTCGCATTAGGAAGAATTTATGAAGAAACAAACGACAGAAACATATATGATGTTCTTTTAATTCTGGAAGAGATTAAGAAGTCAACAGAAAATATTGTCAAAGAGCAGACCAAAGGGACAAAGGAAAAAGAAAAAGAAAGGGTTGCTGAAGCCAGAAAATTTGCTTCCGCATTGCTGGAAAAAATCAGTTCTTGATTGCTAATGGCTCAGCACGCACTATACTTAACAAAATTAACAAAACTTAACAAAATTAACAAAACTTAACAAAATTAACAAAACTTAACAAAATTAACAAAATTAAATAAGCTTCAGGGCTTTTTCTATTGCCTGCCTTGGAATGGCAAATAAATTCTCTCTTCCTATTTCGTTTATAATGCCGTATTCATCAAAAAAATCCCTAACCCTCGGGCGAATTCCAGTAATAAACAAAAGTTTGTTTTTCTTTTTTATTCTTTTATTAAAATCTGAAAGCGCCTTTGCCCCAGTAGAATCCATTGAAGTTACCGCAAACATCTTCAGAATGATTATTTTTTGTTTCGGGACTTTGCTGAATTCTTTTGAGAACGTGCTTGCTGCGCCGAAGAAAAGAGGTCCGTTTACCTGGTAGACTGCAATCCTGCTTTCAAGCTCTTCAACATTTTCAGCCCTGATTTCATCATGAGTGAGATGCTCTTTCACTGATGACCTCACTATTTCAAGTTCAGTCATTTGTTTTATGAACAGCAGAGACGCTAAAACCAGTCCTACGCCGACTCCCGCAATCAAGTTGACAAAAACAGTTACTATAATTGTGATAAGCATAACAGCAACGTCAGGCCTTGGCATTTTGAGGATATTCTTCAGAGTATCGTAATCTATCATTGTTGCTGAAACAAAGACGAGTATTCCTGCAAGAACTGAAAGAGGTATCAGTGCTGCATATCTGCCTAACAGAATGACTACTGCAAGAAGAAACAGCCCGTGAATAATTCCTGAAAGCCTTGTTTTTCCTCCGGATTTTATGTTGGTCACTGATCTGACAGTTGCCCCTGCTCCTGCAAGCCCCCCAAAAAGTGCGTTTACTGAATTTCCTATTCCTTGCCCTACAAGCTCCTTGTTGCTGTTGTGCCTTGCTCCTGTAAGACTGTCGCAGATAACTGATGTAAGAAGGGTGTCTATTGAAGCCAGAAGAGCCACGAAAAGTGCAGGAACAAATGCTTCTCTTAAAAGCTGTAAGTCAATGCCTGGAATTTTTATGCTGGGAACTTCCTGGGGGACTGCGCCTACTTTTGGAATATTGAAGTTTAGAATTACTGCAATAAAAGAACATATTAACAGGGCAAATAAAAAACTCGGGATGGCTGTGTTGAATTTTTTGTTTAGTCTATTAATTATTAAGATGGCAATTACCATGAAGATTACTATGAACAGTGTTGTTGCTGAAAAAAATATTTGTCTTGCTTGGCTTGTAAAAATCAAGATTGCAATTCCAGTCATAAATCCTGAAATAACAGGATGAGGAATATACTCTATGATTATTCCAAATCTTGAAACCCCCATTATTATTTGGAGAATTCCTGCCAATAGCATTACCAGTAATGTAAATTCTATTCCTTTTGATGCTACTATTGTTGCTACGAGAACAGTTATTGGAGCTGTAGGTCCTGTTATTTGCACAGGAGTTCCTCCAAAAATTGATGAAATTATTCCTGTTACAATTGCTCCGTAAATTCCTGCTTCAGCTCCCAGGCCTGATGCTATGCCAAATGCAAGAGCTAATGGAAGCGCGACTATTGCAGAAGTTATTCCTCCGTATACATCTCCTCTGAAATTTTTAAATAATCTGTGCAAATTCATTTCGTTCTCAGTTTATCCCAGTTGTGTATATTGCCCTGTTGTTTTAAGCTTTGCTTTTAGTTGGTGCTGTCAAGTTAAGTGGGAAATCTGCATTGGCAGGTCTGTAGTTGCCATCAATATTGCGAGCATCAGCTTTTTTGTGACCTCCTCTGCGAAGAAGAATATTTTGAATGTCGGT
>DATDSP010000035.1:0-8450 GCA_035291205.1 Candidatus Nanoarchaeia archaeon
AAAAAGAAGAATTCCTTGCGATGAAGGAGAATGAGCTCAGAAGCAGGGAAACTTCGCTGAATGAACAGATTAATTTCCTTGCAGAAATAAAAAAACCAGTCAGGGAAGCTGAAATTGGGGAAATTTCATTTCCAGCCAGGGAGCCGATTTCAGATATGCTTGAAGAATGCAGAAGCCTCATTAATGAAGGAAAATTTGAAGAAGCGAAGGAAATATACAAACAGCTTGGCCAGAAATACAAGACACTCAGAATCAATACTGAAGAAAAGAAAAAGATTTACATCAGAATCTATGAGCTTTATGACGACATAAATATTGGGATGCTGGCGAATGAGTGAAATTTGGAGATTGTGATAAAATTTGTTTAATCATCTGAACTTCTTCATAACATTACATTCACGACCTCAAACTCTTCTTATCACATTATTCTTCTTATCAACCTCGAAGACTTTTCCAAGAAACTTTTCAACAACATAAATGTTTGTAAGAGTGTGATTGCTGATTTTCGTTACTTTCATCTGCTTCCCAAAAAGCCCCAGCCATGGAACAAGATTATCAGCTAAATGTTCATCAACAGGAGCATCAAATTTTATTTCCTCAACTAACTTTTTTGCAGCCTCTTCGCCAACAACTTCTGCCTTCTTTCCTCTTTCTCCAAGCGAGTCAGCGCCGATTGCTTCGTTTTCATTATTCTTTCCTGCAAATTCAGCCCATAAGGCAATTCCACTTCCTGTTGATAGCGCATCTGCATACTCTGTTTTTATTTCAACAGGGCATTGCATTTTTAGCTTTTTTAATTCAATTTCAAGTTCTTTTTCAGCAGATTCTTTCTGCCTTTCAGCAACTCTTGCATTTTTCAGGTCATTTGAAGCGTGCGAAATTCCGCTTATTTCCAGAATTTTTCCCCGTTCAAAAAGATTTATTTCCTCATTGTCTTCAAAAAGTTTTTTTGTAAATTCCTGAAGTGAAGAAAATTCATTGAACTTGTATTTTGGAATTATGCCAACTTCAAGTTTTCCACCTCCCTTTGGAAAATAACCTCGGCGTTTAACTTCAACATCAAGTCCGTAAGTGAATTTTTTTATCTGCGGAACAAGAACATTCGCAAAATAATCAGCAGGCATGCTCCACTGCACATCAGTTCCCCCGATTAATTCTATTTTCAGTCCCTTGTCTGCAAAAACACCTGGAAGGAGAAGGGATTGCATAAGCAAAGTTGTGCTTCCTGCGGTGCCGATATTAAATTTCAAGTCCCGGGCAGCTATTTTGCCAGGAAAAAACTTAAGTTCAGTCGAGCCTATTAATGCGCCTTCAACCCTGGCATTACAAAGTTCTTTTACAGCATTGACGCAAAACAAATGCTGTGTTTTCAAGCCACAGTCGCATCTTCCTTTTCTTATGTTGTCTATCTCAAAAGCCATGCCAGTAATTGCAGAAAAAGCAAGGGCTGTCCTTATTATCTGGCCTCCTCCCTCTCCAAAACTTCCATTGATTTTGATTATGCCTTTCACAGGAAAGAATATACATTATGTGTTTAAAAATTTTTGTTATAGAAAATGACATTTCCTTATCAAAAAAATAAAATAAAAAAATAAATTCTACTGCAGGGAAACATCCAGGTCCGCATCTGTTATTTCAATATCGCTGATGCCTGTATCATTCACTCCTTCATAAATTGATGGGTCTATATCTGAGGTCGTCACAGGGGTAATTACTGGCGCAGACGGAATTGGAGATGTTTCCTTTTCAGCCTTCTTGCATCCAAAAGCAAGAACAACAAGCAAAAGCAACGCTATTGTTATTGTTGTATTTTTCATTTGAATCACACATATACTGCTTATATTTAAATTTATTCTGAAGTTTCGTTTTCTTCAGTTTCATTTTTTAACTTTTCCTGTTGTTTTTCTTTAGTTTCATTTCTGATAACTGCCCTTTCTTTTTGCAATTCCTTCAATATGTCCTTCAGTATTTGATGAGCCTCTCTTATCAGCTTGTTGGATTCTTTTATCAGCTCATTTGTTTCTCTCGCAGTTTCATCCTTGTCTTCAGCTTCGCGTATTTTCTTCCATTGTTCCCGCGCCTGATCTCTCTTGGCTTCTGCTTCATTTATCTTGTTTTTGAAATCCGAAAGCAAAGATTCCAGTTTTGTTATGTCAGCTCCTGCTGTTTTAAGCTGGTCTATTTTTTTCTGAATCACATCAACGAGCTTTTCAGATTTTTCAAGAACATTGCTTGTTTTTCCCAATGCAACCGAAGCAACATATCTCTTGATGTTCGGCTTAATATCCTGCCACATTCTCTTTATCTCTTTTGAAACATTGTTTAATTCCTGTTTTGTTTTTGCAGCTGTTATATTTGTCCTGAGCGATTCCAGTTTTGCAATGTCTGCATCAATGTCTGATACGATGACTGTTTTGTCTTCTTCTGAAAGAGCTTCTGTTGACTGGATTTTTGCTTTTATTGTATTTAGATATTTTATCATCGTATCGTCAGCAGCCAGCAGATAATTTCTTGCCTTCTCAATTGTTTCATTGGTCTTTTTTTCTGTTTTTGATTTTACATATTCTCCTCTTGCAGTTGTCCAATCCTTTTTAGTGTCCCTGAAAAGCTCCTTTGCTGCACTGTACTTTTCTTTTGCCTCTTCAAAATTCTCTCGTTTTTCTTTTATCCTTCCCCTTGCTGTTTCATTTGCATTATTAGTTTCATTTGCATTATTATTGTCTGCTTCATTTTCAGCAAATGCCAGTGGCACTGCAGATAAAACAAGCAGGGCAATAATCATCACTGAAACCAGCCCATTCAGATTTTTGTAATTTTTCATATTATCCCTCCAAATTTAGTTGGTTGTCGATTGTTGGTAGTTTGTGCTGACCGACTGCAAGCCGCCCACGACAAACCAGCCGACTCGCGACTAACTACTTGCTACAAACCATTTTATTAAAACCATTTTATTATTAGCTGTATTTTATTTAAAAGCATACTTACCAGATTAAAATAAAAAGAGAACGAATAGGGCTTTTAAAACTTTACAAGGGCTTATTTCATCTTTTAAAACTTTATAAACTGATTTAAATTTTCATTTCAGTTTCAAAAACCCCAAACACACCGGCTCAGTAGATAACCTCACTACCGTTCGGGTTGCCATCGGTTCGCTTTTTGCAATGAAAATCGCTTGACTGAC
Source organism: Candidatus Nanoarchaeia archaeon (assembly GCA_035291205.1). GTDB lineage: Archaea > Nanobdellota > Nanobdellia > Woesearchaeales > DATDSP01 > DATDSP01. Next base: position 3,182 of record DATDSP010000035.1, read on the forward strand.
ATTCCCGTATGGAGCGTCCCCTTGTCAGCCACACTTTTGATATTGACAAAAGCTCGCAATATTGATGGCAACTACAGACTTGCCAATGCAGATTTCCCACTTAACTTGACTTTGCCAACACGCCGGTTAATATGAAACCCTCTCGCTTCGCTCGCCAGCATCGTCCTCGCTATTCGGTGTTTTATTCTCAGGCTCTGCGTTCCCGTAGGGAGCAACCCCTCGCGACGAGCCAGATTGTTTTATCTACGAGCTGCGGAATTGATGCTGGGCAGGGTTTCATATTAGCCCAACACACCCAAAAATATTTATAGCTTTTTTTATTTGAGGGATGAAATGGTCGAAATTAAACAAAATCCAAATAACAGAATTTTATATCAGTTCATTTTCTTTTTGATATTATTAATATTTTGCATTCCATTGGTTTCAAATTCTGTTTTAGCCTCTTCAATACTGGGAACGGTTTATGATTATTCTCTTGAGCCGGTGAAAAACATTGTTGTGGAAATAAATTCAACTCCGAAACAGACAATGGTTGCAAAAGGCGGCGCTTATTCATTTGAAGTCAACCCGGGAAGCTATGAAATTTCAGCTAGTTACATTATTCGAAATCAAACAAAAATAAGACTTCAGGACCTTGCAGAAGAAAAAATCATTGTCACAGGCGAAGGAACATTCAATATAGACTTAATAATATTTCCGAATGTTGAAGTGGAAAGCGAGTTCAATGAAACAATAGCTTTTGAGGAAATTACAGCGCAGAGAATAAATTATCTTCCGTTGTTTATTGCAGCTGTTATATTTTTAATAATAATTTTTGCTGTTTTTAAGATAGTATCGAACCAGACTTCCAAATATGTTAACGAAGTCCTAAAAGAAATTGAGTCAGAGAAAAAGACAAGAAAAGTGACAAGAAAAGTGAAAAATGAAAAATTGAAAGAGAAAAAAGAAGAAAAAAAAGAGGAAAGAGAAGAGACGAACCTGGAGCAAAAAGAAGGAAAAAACAAAAAACTTGGGCTTGACCAGTACGAAAATAAAATAATGGAAATTCTGGAGAGGTGTGAAGGAAGAACAACGCAGAAAGACATACGAAAAGAAATTCCTCTTTCAGAAGCAAAAATCAGTTTGGTGCTGTCAGATCTTGAGGCAAAAAAACTCATCAAAAAAATTAAAAAAGGGAGGGGCAATATAATAATCCTGGAAAAATGAAAAATGTGGAAATGAAAAAAATGAAATCTGCATCCTGCAAAGTATTTATTTTTTCAGTTTTTCTCCTCTTGATTTTAGCTCAAACATCTCTGGCTGAACAGGAAAAAACCAAAAATAGGGTAATTGCTCCTGATTCAGTTATCTGGTATTTTAAGATGGCTCTTGAAAGAGTGCAGATTATCCTTGTGCTGAATCCTGAGGAAAAAGCATTAACAGGGATTCAGATTGCGAGCAACAGGGTTGCTGAAGCAAATCAGCTTATTTCAGAGAAAAAATATAATTACATCAACAAGTCGCTTCAGGATTATACATCAGTCATATCGAAAGTTGAGGATGCGCTTGAGAAAATTCGCAAAGACGAACCGAAGGAGGAGTTTAAAGCCCAGCTCTCCATTGAAATAAAAATCGAAGAGCTTGAAAAAAATATTGATTCACTCCAGGAAGAGAGAATAAGAAAAAGTTATGAAGAGAAAATAAGCGGGCTGAGGGAAAGTATTGAAAACAAAAAAGCAGATTCAGCTTCGAAAATAATATCTCTGGAGAACAAAACAGAAGGGGATGTTGAAGCCCTTGAATCTGAACTGCGTTATGAGCTCGAAATTAAGAAGATAAATTCGGGCAATGCTTCAGAGCTTTACAAACTTGCAGGCAGAAGAATCTCGGAGATAAAGAAACTGTCAGGAACTGGCTGTTTTGCAGAATCTGATATTGAAATCATCAATGATGATTTTGTTAGGGCAGGGTATTATCTTGCAATGAACGAATCTGCAGTAAATGAGTCTCTGTCAAGGGAGCTTCTGAAAAATGTCATCAGAAAATCGCTTCATCCAAGATTTAAATGCAGGTGCGAAGAACCGCTGGTTGAACAGGAGATTATATCTTCTGAAGTTCAGCAGGACCAAAACATCTCAACATTGACAACAGGAAAAGCATCCTTAACAATAGTCAAGCAAAAAAAATGCAAGCCGAAAAAGATGAAAGGATAAGAATGAGGAGAATATTTTGGTGATTATTTGGTGATTATATTTTAGTATTGTTCGATAGTTACATAAATATTTATAGTATATTTATTATAGATAATTCATAAAAAGAGGTGAAACTATGTTTTGGCCATTCAAGAAAAGAGAAGCTCAGAATCAAGTTCAAGGTCAGGCAACTCAGGCACAGCCAGCTCAATCCACTCAGCCTAACCAGAGCCAGTCTCAACCGCAATCCTCACAGTCTTCGCAGTCTCCAGCACAACAGCAATTGCAATCACCTTCTTCACAACAAGCAACTTCAGTTCAGCCAACTGCAACATCACAAGCTCAGCAGGCAACAATGACAGGAGAGGTGCAAAAAGAAGTATTATACACAGCAGGATACACAGCAGGGAAAAATCCAAAGAAAAAAGCAAAGAAAAAGCCAGCTAAGAAAAAAACGAGAAAAACAGCAGAAGCAGGGAAATCTGCAAAAAAACATGTTAAAAAAGCGCCGGCAAAAAAAGGGAGAAAAACAAAAAAATCAGGAAAAAACAGGAAATAAAAATTATTTTTTTCTTTAAACAAATAAAGGTGATTTTATGGCTTTATGGCCTTTCAGCAAAAAACAAGTTCAAGCACAACAAACAACTTCTCAGCAACAGATTCAACAGCCACAACAGCCTGCAATTGGAATGACTGGAATAGCAGGTATGGCTGGCAGGAAGACTGAGGAAGTACTTTTTCAGGCAGGACAGCAGCCCCAAGCAGTTGAGAAAAAGAAGGCAAGAACAGCGAGGGTCGCTGAAACAAGAAGAGCATTGAGAAAGCATTCTGCTGGAAGAAAGTCAAAAAAGGCAAAAAGAGCAGAGCCAAGAAAAAAATCAAGAGCAAAAAGACTGAAGAGGACAGTGGAAATATCAGCATCGCATGTTGTGACAACTGAACAGAAAAATTTGAGATCTGCAAAAATAATATTTCTCAAAAAGCAGATAAAAAAACTTCGGAATGAGGTTGATATTGATGAAACTCAAATTAGCAAATTAGGCAGGCTCATTAATATGGCGGATGATTATGTTGTTGTCAAACATCTGGAGGATCTCAACTGGGAGAAATTCAAGAGGGCAAACAGGAACCTGAACATACAGAAGAATGATGTCCTTTCTGTTGAAAAAACAGACACTGTAAGCAGGAAGACTATCGACTTCCTCAGAGGCAAATTGAGGTATGTTTTTTACAGGAAGCCCCTGAATAAAACCCTTGAGCAAGAAAGATTCATTTTCCTTGACGCCTCTCAGTTCCATTTCAAGAAATATCCTAGATTCTATGTTGTCAGCGCAGATGAATTTGAGAAAAAAACAAAAACAAGGAAAGTGCTTCAGAAGATGCTCAGCCTGAAAAACCGGAACTGAGAAAAAAATAAATACAGTTCTTTCTTAACACAGGATATGCACAAAAAACTTCTTGTGATGGGCATTGATCCAGGCACAACAGTCGGTTATGCTATTCTTGATGTTGAAGGGAAAATTGTTGAGATAAACTCAAAGAGGGAGCTTTTCTTAAGCAGTCTTATAAATATCTCATTGAACCACGGCAAAGTGCTTGCAGTGGGAACAGACAAGAAAAATGTGCCGGGCTTTATCGAGAATTTTTCAGCCAAGACAGGCGCTTTGAAAATAAGCCCTGATCACGACCTGCTGGTTTCTGAAAAAAAAGAAATGGTTGAATTTGAGACAAAGAATCATCACGAGTTTGATGCCCTTGCATCAGCAGTTTACGCATACAACTCAATCAAGACCTTGCTGAGAAAAATAAGGGTGTTTGCAGAAAAAAACAGCAAGAAAGAAATTGAGGAAAAAATAATAGAGTTTGTAGTAAAGCAGGGAATAAGCATAAGAGGCGCTGTTGACCTGATAGAAAAGCCGGAGCACGAAGAAGAATTAATAATAAAAAAAGTAATTGAGAAAAAACAGATTTCAGAGAGTGATTTTGTGGATTTGTACAACAGCCTTAAGAAAATTGAGTACGAAAACAAGCTTCTTCAAATGCAGAGCAGAAATCAGCAGAAAGAAATCATCAGACTAAGAAGCAAACACCACAAACTTTCTGAAAGAACAGAATTTTTAGTGGAAGAGAAATCCGAAAAATTCAGGGAATTCAGGCAGGCAAAACTTGATTTTCTAAGCAACCAGATAAGAAAATTCAGGGAAGAAGCTTCAAATTATAAGGCTCAGGCGGAAAAATTTGTTGACATGGTGAACTCTCTGGACAGCAACATGGTCGTCAAGTTTCTTGAAGACCTGAGCTGGGAGAAATTCAGCGAAGCAAACAAGATTTTAAAAATAAAAAAAGGGGATGTGATTTATGTTGAAAACACTGCTGTTGTAAGCAAAAAAACAATTGACTATCTTATTGGCAGAGTGGAATACATAATTTACAAAAAGCCACTCAGCAGGATGCTTGAAAAAGAGCATTTCATTTTCCTGGATTCCTCAAAACTGCAGTTGAAGCGCTTCAACAGTTTTTTTCTTTTGAGCAGGCAGGACTTTGAACGTGAAACAAGAAGCAGGGATGTCGTGCAGCAAATACTGGCAGAATACAGGAAAGAGAGAAAGTTATGATCCATCTATGAGTTGATGTTGCCTGTTCAGCAGCAAGCCTCGTCAATAAGCCTGAGTTTTCTGTCGTTCCATATCACAACGTTGTTTTTCTTTGCAAGCTCGCTCACTGCTTTGTTTCTGGAATTTGAGATTATTATGCCTTTTTCAATGCGGTATTTTTTCATCAATGCCAGGAATTCGTTAAAAGATCCTTCAGTCAAAGGCTCTATTCTTGTTGCAAAAAATTTTTCCAGGTTTCTCTCCACAATAAGAAGATTCTTGTTTTTCTTGTCTGTTTCAGCCACTTTATAGCCAGCGTTCCTGAAAAACAAAGAAAGATTATCATAAGGAGTCAGGTACACGAGCCTTCCAATCTTTTTTTCATCGCTGACTTTCTTTGGCATTTTACTTCCTCATTGTTGTTCATCATCATTCTTATTAATTTTTTGGTTTGACCGGTATCTCCGAAGCACTAAATTTATTAAAAACTGGCGGGTTTAATAC
>DATDSP010000036.1:0-6198 GCA_035291205.1 Candidatus Nanoarchaeia archaeon
TTCGTAGGGCGAGCGCGTGCAGCTGAACGAAGTGAACGCTGCACATCGCTTGTCAACGGGGCGAAAGACGTTGCGGGAACGCAGCTCCATCTTCATTCACGTCGAGAATTTTGAAGATGCTATCCACGTACATCTTTACAAAAGCTTTATATTTCTCCCCTCTTTAGTCTCGTCAAAAGGAGGGTGTTATGGATTCAAAAATAGAAGAATACATTCTGAAAGAAATCAGCAGGGGATTTTCTGAAAAAGAAATAAGGAATGCATTGAAAAAAAGGGGGCATTCTGGAAAAGTTATTGATAAATATTTTATTAAAGTAAAAAAAGAAGAAGGAAAAGAAAAGAAGGAGAAACAGTTTTTTGATTGGAAAGAACTTCCTTTGCTTCTCCTTGGATGTTTATTTTTCATATTATTATTTACCACCAAATTCAACTTCCTAGTCTGGTTTGCTTTAGTTCCTTTTCTGATAGTTACATACGACAAACCAATTAAAAAAATAATCATTTACAGCATCATCACAGGAGTAATATCCTCTGCAGGAATTTTCTTTTGGGTAGCCATATACAAATACTCATTATTCTTTCTCGCAATATTCCTATTTTCCGCATTTTTTATTTTGTTTGGCGCATCCCTTAATTTTATCTACAGTAAGGATAAAAGATTTTATTTTATTGCGCCAGCAGTTGTATGGACTTTTTTTATTTTTATTTTTTCAATGACGCGATTCGGAGGGTACTGGATAGAGCTGAGCATATTTCACACATCAAATTATTTGTTGACAATAATTGGCAGCACTGGAGTAACTTTTCTTATTATTTTAATAAATTCATTAATCGCATTTACAGTTATAAAAAGAAAAATCAGTTTTTCAATAAGTCTATTGTTAGTCAGCATAGTTGTTTTTTCAGGATGGTTTTACTATCAGAATTACACTCCAACAGGAGGTGAAAAAATAAGAGTGGCATTAATACAAACGAACATTCAAATGTCATGGGGGGAGAGGCAGCAAAAAATGAGCGAAATCTATTCTCTGTACGAGCAGCTCACCATACAGGCGTCAGAGAAAAAGCCAGATATAGTAGTGTGGCCTGAATACGCTGTTAATGTTGCACTTCTGGGCTCTGAATATTTTAATAAATCACAGGAATTAGCAAAGAAAACAAATGCGATGTTAATCATTGGTTCGATGTCTTTTAATTTTGGCGAAGTTAAAAAACACTATGATACTGCTTATGTTTTCTCTTCAAATGGCGATTATTTAGGGTATTATGAATCTGTGACTCCCGCATTCTTTAATCTCTATACATTGCCTTCAAAATCAAAGTCCTTACCTGTTTTTGAAATAAAAAATAAAAAATTTGGTTTGGTAATGTGCTATGAGGAAACAGTTGGATGGATACCAAGAAAATATTCGCAAAAAGGAGCGAATTTCTTAATTTCATTGACTGACAATCAAGATATTTTTGCAAATGGAATTTCTCTCACTTCACTTTATTCAAGACTACGTGCAGCTGAAAACAACATATATTTTGCAAGAGAAGGCAGTGTGGGAATAACCCAATTCATTTACCCAAACGGACAAATGAAATCATCACTGAAGCCATTTGAAAGAGGAATACTTGTTGAAGAAATAAAAGTGGATAATGAAAGAACATTTTACTCAAAGTTTGATAACTTGATTATATGGTTAATTATTTTAATTTATGCAGCCTACTTATTTTTCACAACACCAAAAAAACAAAAATCAAAAGGAAAAGCAGCGATGTTATTTTTATTGTCACTATCTTTATTCTTGGTGTCATCTTCTTCGGTTGATGCAAGTGGAAAAGGTGGAGGATGCAATGATGCTTGCTGTGCAGGATTCCCAAGCAAAGCGCTGGGAACATTTTGTGCTTCGGAAAATGGAAAAATACAGACTGACAGGATTTATACATTACACTGGGAATGCAGTGGTCAAGCAGTCAGCAGTAACGATGAAATAAGAGCTCCCAGCGAATGCCAGTTTTGCCAGCCAAAAACTCCTTCACCCTTATGTTATATTCCAGTAGAATTTATTAAAAATTTCGGAGCCGCAAAAGAGCAGTATCAGTCTGGATGGTCGGGAAGTACTTGCAAGGAACTTTATGAACAGCTTTGCGACCCTGTTAAAAACAAGATAGATCCAGTGAAATGCAAAACTGACAGCACTTACAAATGTGCATGCAGTATCGACTTTAACAAGGAACCTTTGAAAACCACATGTACTGACTTCAACCAAGCTGTTGCTTGTCCTGGAATTTATTATGCAAATGGACAAGCGGATTTTGCTAATTACGGTTCTGAAAAAGATTGCACAGCCACTTGTCCTGCTGGAACATTGCAGGGAACTGGATTAATTCCTGCTTATGTTGACTCTGCAAATCCAAACAAGAAATATGCCAGAGGAACCGCAAAAGGATACTGCAGTGTTGAAACAGGATCGTGCGACTATTCATTTGCAAGCTGTCTTGAAGCAGATTGCAGCAACGGGCTGGATGATGACACAGACGGACTTTCTGACGGAAAAGATACTGACTGCCAAAGGCAGGATTCCTGTGAAAAAGCATCTTATCTCTCCTATAATGCAAAAGGAATAAAAATAAAATGCTGCGGGATAAATCTCGAAAAGGACTCAGGGTTCTTGACAGAAACTGGAGATTTTGTCTGTGCAAAAAGTCCTGAGTGCAGTACAAAAGAGCAGTTCTGTTGGCTTGATGCAGTTCAGAAAAGAGGAAATGTTTATTCAATCGCAGGAAGCACAAGGCTGGATGAGGCAACTGAGAAAAGCCTGTGGGATTCATGCACAGCCCAAACAAAGCTTGCAGGCGGAGGTTTTTATGAAAGTACCATCTGCTGGCTTGACAAGATAAAGAGCATCAACCCCTCAAGAGGTAACAGTTATTATGAAAAAACAGGTTTTACTCTTGAGGATTCAAATGCGTTGCAGACAGCGTGTTTGGCAAAGGTTGGAAATAACGAAATTCCTCTTTTGTATTGCTGGCTGGATGAGGCAATGTCAAAAAGCTACATAATTCTTGTTGAGGGAACTTCTAAATCTTATGATGTCTTGGCTGAAAACAATATTTGGTATGCATGCGATGCATTGGGTGACGGAACAGGGAACTTTGAGAAGATTCTGCCTGATATTGTGAAGACATCCGGCCAGATAGTTACTTCGAACAATCATGATTTTCTATGCAAGCAGGGAAGCGAGGTTTTTGCTGAATGCTGCGGTTCAACAGAATGCCTGAACCAGGGAACAGGAGGTACAAAACACTTTACTGGAGAAAAGATAACAGTTGGAACAACAACATATTACTGCACTGCAGACGGCCAGTGGGCATCAAACCTTGATGACAGGCGGTTTAAGCAGGAGTGTGAGCAGTCAGGGTTCTTCTTTACAGGAACGCAGTGCTGTGGAGATGGTGCTCCAACAAACAAGGCAATAAAGGCAGAGTATTATAATGATCCGCTTGTTGCAAATCCTGATTATTTTGAGAATGGAGGCTGTTTTGCCAGTGTGAAGATTCAGAACAGCACAAGGGTGTTTGATGTTAATGTTATAATTAAAAGTACATTCGACCTGCCTGAATTCATAGATGGAAGGGATCAAGCGTGGGTTTCATTCAATAAAGGAAGAAACAAGGTTTATGTTGAGAACAGCAGGCTAATCATTTCCGGCGATTCATCATCTGAACCAAGAGGAGTGTATCAGGACATATCCGGCAGGGTCAGGCCTGGAGGAACATACAGGCTTGAAGCTGACATAAATCCAAGAGGGCTTAGCAGTGGAAGGATTCAGTTTGATTTTTACCAGCAGTATCCAACATCTGTTTTGGATGTGCAGGCAGGCTCTGTTTCAAAAAAATATTCATCTCAATTTCAAATTCCAAGCAGCACTTCAGGACTTAAGCTAAGAATTTTAGTAACTGCTGGAGCAACAGGCTCAGTAACAATAGATGACATAAATCTGACCTTGTTGGACAAATCAATAATTGCTGTTGACGGCGAATTCTATGGCTGTGCACAGCAGGATTCAAACTCTGACGGCTATGCTGACATTTACCAGTCAACAAACACCTTCCAGTACAATCTCATAAAGAACGCAGCTTACTGCACTCCCAAAGGCGAATATTATTGTTCTTTCACAAAATCATGGGAGCAGGGAAAGATAACTAATGAGAACAATGAGATTGAAATAATAAATGAGTCAAAATCCCTTCCAGGCCAGACAGCTGTGTCAGCTTGTTGTCCTCAAATGAGATGCTGGGACGGCAAAACATGCACTGCAAATCAGGCAGATTCATACACAAGCGAGCCTATAACATACAACAATCAAGGATACAGGTGTATTGAAGGCAAGTGGAAGCCCGCAGTAAAAAAATTCAACTGGGACTACACAAAATTCGGGTACTGCCCTGACAGCAGCCAATGCATTGTTGATGCCGAGAAGAAATACTGCGCCAACAACACAAAATACGTTGCTGATCACCTTTGCGAAGACGGAAAATGGACTTCGAGAACAAAATTTGTTGCCCTGCAAATGTTAAGCATGGCTGAGGGAGATTACACCTTATACTGTGATGAGTACACAAATTCTCTTGCTTTCTATGATTATCAGGTTCCATTATTTGGAGGAGCGTTCATACAGGAATTCGTGGAAGGCCGGCTTAACTGTGTTGATGAAAGAAACAACGCTGTGCCGTGCGCCAACAACTTCTGCATACTTAGGGATAGCAGGAAAACAATATTCGGCACTTCGCTGAATCAACATCTGAATGCAAAGGAACTTCCTTTCACGCAGGCGCTCGGCAACATAATCTGCGAAGGAGCATACAATTTTAATGACGGCAAGTTCCACAGGTGCATTGCAGACCAGAAAACAATCTGGTATAACAACAGGACAGGACTCATAATATACAGCAACCAAAGCATAGCAAACGAACCAGCGGACTATGACTATACTTTACTGTTCGAAACATACCTGAAGAGTCCAACAACAGTTATGATAAATACAATCCTGGATGTTATCAAGCCAAGACAGAAATCAGGACCTTACTTCTTTTATGATTTTATCAAGAACACAAATGACTTCAACAAAATATACCTTGCCAAGAAAGGAAGCAGAGAAATAGTTGGCATTATGGAGAGGAAAGGAACTGAAAAAGAAGGATCAGCAACATACCTTGCAGTCAACTACAAAGGATTTGATGTTGATATCTGCAGGTCCGCAAATGTCTACGATTCAAAAGTCACATTTTTTGACAAGAAAGGAGAGGGATTGTTCTACTGCCAGAACATCAACGGAAGATATTATATTGTCACAAGAGACGACGGCAGAGGCTCTCCAGGAGGCCTAGTTGCCTGGCAGGAACTCACATCAAAACTTAGACTGACTTAATCTTAGACTAAATTGCAGACTAAATTAATTTATTAACTTTAATTTGTTAACTTTAATTTATTAACCAAAAACCTTAAATAACCGTTTTCTGTTAATGCATAAAATGCAGGATGAATATGCACTCTACTGTTATGATCTTTCTAGTTTAAAGTACAGTGCAAAAGTCAGATTCGTTTATCTTCTAAGGGGGAGAAGAGGAGAAAAAGGAATGGTTCAATCACTCAAGGGCAAGTTTCTTGCTCAGGGGTGTTTCATAATTCCAATCAGGAATAACAGGGAAATGGATGAAATAATGGAAGAATGGGGTGTCAAGCATAAAACATACAAAATCAAGATTTTATGAAGGAAAAGAATTTAATATATTAACCAATAAAAGTAGAAAATACTTTCTAGTTAATTTATTAACCAGAATATTAACCAAAATATTAACCAAAAAGAAGTCCCAGATGACTGTTTTCATAATAGCTGGAATGCTCTTCCTTGTTATTTTGACTTCGATGTATTACTTATCGACAAAAACAGAGAAAGCAAAGCTCGAGTCTTCTGCCAGAGAAGCGGATATCTTAGCACTTAAAACAAGGTCGCTAAGCAGCTACGTCACGCAATGCCTTGAGGCAACATCTCAGGAAGCAGTGCTTAAGATAGCAAAGCAGGGAGGGGTGTTTTTCAGCAATCAAGACGGAAGCATAATACATTCTGATGTAGAAAGCGCGCCATATGAGGACTATGCTGTTGCATATCAGATAAGAACCCCGTCTTTTATGTCAACACCGCCAGAATA
>DATDSP010000037.1:0-3551 GCA_035291205.1 Candidatus Nanoarchaeia archaeon
GCGCCGCAGCTCGCACACTGTGAAGTTGGCTGCGGCGTGCGATCTTGTATCGCACAACTTTTGGTCAAGCTTTTTGTAAAAGGTTGGTTGCCATCGGCTCGCATTTCGATGTGTCACCGATGGAAAAAATTCCCATTGCAATTTCCTTTTTTCACAATATGTACTTTGATTATGCTCGCAATATTGATGGCAGCTACAGACTTGCCAATGTGAAGCAACACACTTAACTTGACTTTGCCTGTTTTTTTTATTTCCTGTTCAACTTTTTTCAACAATGGCATTATTATTTTTCTTTTTCACCAGCAAAAACTTGCTCAGTTCCATCATTATAAATCCAAGGCTTGAGACTCCTAATATCTGGAGCCATTCTGCGCCTGTCAATGCTGTTGTGCTGAATATTGTCTGCAGGGGAGCCCAATAGAGAACTGCAATTTGAATGGCCACTGAAAGAAGTACAGCGCCTATCAGCCAAAGATTAGTGAATGGATTGAGCTTTTTCAGCGAAGGATATAATGAACGGCTTGAGATTACTGCAAACAGCTGGAACATAACTAATGTTGTGAATGCCATTGTCTGGGCTTTTATCAAGTCAATTTCCTTGTACTGCGAAAAAATATACAGCGTACCTATGCACATTATGATTCCAAAAAGAATTATTGAAAAAAGTATCTTGCCTGACAGGGGATTTGCTCTTGGAGATCTCGGTGGTCGCTTCATTATTCCTTCTTCGCTGGACTCAAAGCCGAGCCCAAGCGCAGGAAAATCATCTGTCAGAATATTCATAAGCAAAATCTGGAGTGGCAGTATTGGAAGCGGGAAATTCAGCATTATCGCAATGAACACTGAAGTTATCTCGCCGAAATTACAGCTAAGCAGGTATTTGGTTGACTTCACCATCTTGTCGTAGATGTTCCTACCTTCCTGAATGGCGTTGACTATTGTAGCGAAATTATCATCAACTAAAATTCCCTTTGAAACCTCTTTTGCAACATCTGTTCCTGTGATGCCCATCGCAATTCCTATGTCTGCTTTTTTCAGAGCAGGAGCATCATTGACGCCATCGCCTGTCATTGCAACAATGTGGCCTCTTTTCTGAAGAGCGTCAACAACCCTTGATTTCTGTATCGGCAAAGCCCTTGCTATTATTCTTATCTTATCAATCCTGCCTGCAAGTTCTTCGTCGCTCATTTTTTCAACATCATCTCCTGTAAGAACAAGGTCTCCTTCATTGAACAAGCCAATCTGCTGTGCAACTGCCTTTGTTGTCACAGCATGGTCGCCTGTTATTATCATAACTTTTATTCCTGCTTCTTTGCATTTGGCAACTGCCTGCTTCACCTCATCTCTCGGAGGATCTATCATACCGACAAGCCCGACAAAAATCAGGTCTTTCTCAACTGTGTCCATCAGATATTTTTTTGTGTCAGGAAGCTCTTTGTAGGCAACCCCTAAAATGCGCAGTGCCTTTTCTCCAAATGCGTGATTCACTCTCAAAATTTTCTGCTTGTCTTTTTCAGTTATTTTTCTTACTTTGCCGTTTTCAATTATTCTATCACAGACCTTCAGCAGAAGGTCAGGAGCTCCTTTAACATATGCCTCTATTTTTTTATTGAGCTGATTTTTGTGAATAACTGTCATTCTTTTCCTGTCAGAATCAAATGGAAGCTCGTGGATGAATGAGAAATTTTTCTGGAGTTGTTCCTCAACAAGCTGTCCTTTTTTTCCAAGAACAATCAAAGAGCCCTCAGTAGGATCTCCTACGATGTCAAAAGCCCCTTCTCTGCTTACAAGCTTTGCGTTATTGCAGAGATAACCTATTCTGAGAAGAAGCTCAAGTTCTTTTGGATTCGCCTGCTTGTCTTTTGCATAAAAATTTCCTGCGGGCTCATAGCCCGCGCCAGTGACATTAATTATCTGATTGTCAAAATACAAATCTGTCACAGTCATCTGGTTTTTTGTTATTGTGCCTGTTTTGTCAGAGCATATTATTGTTACTGCACCAAGGCTTTCAGCTGCAGGAAGCTTTCTTATCAGCATGTTCTTTCTTGCAAGCCGTCTTGCGCCCAACGAGAGACTGACTGTGACTATGAGTGGCAGGGAATTCGGGATAGTTGATACCGTGAGAATAACCGCATAAAGAAGCATCTGGCCGACAGAGAAAGTTCCTCTTGTTATTCCTGCGGCAAACACCAGCAATATGAGCACTCCCACAATCATCCCAATCTGCTTTGCCAGCTGGCCAAACTTAACCTGCAAAGGAGTTGCTGTGTCTTCAGCTGCCTGAATTGACTTTGCAATTTTTCCAAATTCTGTCTTCATACCAGTTGCAGTAATAATACTCTTTCCCTTGCCGTAAGTAACTGTTGTTCCCATGAAAGCCATATTTTCCTGATCAGCAATCGAAGTTCCAGGCTTAAATGGCTCTGTGTATTTTTTCGAGGGAATTGATTCTCCGGTCAGTGAAGCCTCGTTTATTTGAAGACTGGAAACTTCAAGAATTCTGGAATCTGCTGGAACAATATCTCCTGCTTCAAGAAGGATTATGTCTCCCTGAACAAGCTCTCTTGCAGGAATTTTTGATTCTTTTCCATCCCTAAGAACTCTTGCAGTTGGAGCTGACAATTTTTCAAGGGCCTCCATCGCACGCTCTGCCCTGTATTCCTGAATAAAGCCGAGAATGACATTAAGAACCATGATTGCAAAAATGGATATTCCCTCGAGTTTATCTCCCAGAATAAAAGAAAGCACTCCTGCAAACACAAGAAGAATTAAAAACCAATTACGAAACTGCGCAAGAATTATGTCCAATACAGTTATTTTCTTTCCTTTCTGCAGTTCATTTGACCCGTGTTCCTGCAGTCTTTTTTTTGCTTCCTGCTCGCTCAGTCCGTTTTTGGATGAATCTAACAGCTTGATAACTTCTTCTGGTTTTAGAGTGTAATAGTCCGGCATAATCCAGTTTTGAATTTATTGTATTAATAAAGATTTCTGTGCGTGGGTAAAAAAATCTGAATTAGTTATCAAAGATTTAATTGCTGCGAAATCACTACAATCAAATCTTTAGTCACAATATAATAGTAACATTCATATAATTCTTATTTTTATTGAATCAATGCCTGAAAAAAACATTGAAGATTTAGTGGATGATGAAAATCTGCCTGATAACCCTGGCCGGAGGAGATTTTTGAAATTTGCCGGCAATGCTGTTGCTGGTAGCCTTGCTTTGGAATATTAGTTAAGTTCTTTGATATTTCCTGTACTTAAAGAATAATTCAGAATATCTTGAATCGTAATCCGAAAGCAAAAGTATTGGTTTATTGCGGCAATTTTCATTCTGAATACGGCATTCTTTATTTTGGTTATAGAAAATATGGTACCAGTGCAAATCAAATATTAACACAAAAAGGGGCTAATATGAAACCCTGCCCAGCATCAATTCCGCAGCTCGTAGATAAAACAATCTGGCTCGTCGCGAGGGGTTGCTCCCCAACCGTTTCGTCAGTTGACGCCGATGTGCAGGACAAGCCTGCACGGTTCGTGGCCTGCACAAA
>DATDSP010000038.1:0-20816 GCA_035291205.1 Candidatus Nanoarchaeia archaeon
AAACAACACTCTTCCAGATTTTGGAATACAGAGAAAGCACTCTTCTATATCTGTTCCGGTAAAGTAAGTTATGTTCTTGTCTTTCTTATTCAAGGAATTGCTTGCAAAAAGAGCAAAATCAATTTTTTCCTTTCTCAAGAATTCTTGGAATTCAGCAATTCTCATTTTTAATTTATTTCCTGCTATTTTTTGTTCCAATAGTTATCCTGTTTCAAAATTTTCCCTTATGGGCCTTATTGCTTCAATCAGGTGTTCAGAAACAGAATTCTTAAGATCAGCAGGATGTATTTTTTTCTCAACAAATTCCTTTTCAAGTTCATCATAATTTTTGAAGGAGACATTTCCTCCGAACTTCTCAGGCCTTTTTATCAGGAATTCCTCAAATCTTGGGAACACCACAAGCCTTGCTATTGAAAGCACCGCGTTGTCTTTTTCTCCTTCCTTGCAATAAGCGGATTTTATTTTTTTCTCTATAATGTCATCACTATCAGTTATGCTTATCATTGATTCAGCAGTTGAGGAAGACATTTTTCCCTCGCCTCCTGAAAGAGAGGGTATCAGGGGGGTGTGGCAGAAAACAGGTGCGTTGTAATTTATCTCATGTAGGGTTTCCAATCCAAGCATATGTATTTTTCTCTGCTCGATTCCTGCTTCGACAAAATCGATCTTCAGCCATTTTATGTCTGCTATCTGCATCAAGGGGTAAATTACTTGCGAGACTTTTGCATTTTCAATGTCTCTTGCAACCATCTCCATGCTTCTTAGTGCCCTGTTCATTGTTGTCTTAAGAGCCAGCGTTACAACATCATCAACATAGCCCATTTTCCGCTGAAACTTGCTTCCAAGGATGAATTCAGCCTCGCTAAGTCCTGCTGCCCTGAATCCCTTCTCCCAATGTTTTGCTGTTTTGTGAATGAAATCCCAATCTCCCTTTCGGTTAAGCCACGCATGCCAATCAGCGAACAGCACCTTAACTCTAAATCCTGCTTTCTGCAGGTCAAGAAGCTTGGTTATTGTGACGAGATGGCCTAAGTGTATTCCTCCGCTTGGTTCATAACCACAGTAAGTTATTGGATGTTTTTTCTTTTTAAGAAGTTCAACAAGTTTTTCTTCAGTTATTATCTCTTCAACATTTCTCTTCACAATTTCAAGTTTTTTTTCAAAATTCATTTTTACTTTTTTTTACTCTTTTTTGTTTTTTTTAAACTTTTTTTTAAATTATTTTTTTTACGATTTTTTTCATAAGACATAAATTAAAACTCCCTTCTCAAACAGCTCAAAATAACTGATTTATCACAACTTTTATAAAAGATTCGCTTTTTTAGCTAACCTATTCTTTTTAGGAGGGATATTATTGGAAAACGCTGATAACAGGAAAAGCAGGGATTACGATAACAGCTACATCGACCTAACCGATGACTACGAAGAAAAATTGTCTGAAATAGAGGGAAAAGAAAAAAAACAGGAAAAAGAAAATTCAGAATTTGAAAGCCAGCCGGAAATTCAAGAACACAAACAAAAGTACGACTTGGAACATCACAAAATCCATCAGCACCACAACGCTGATATTAAAGGCGTTTATCATACTGAAAAAAAGAAGGACGAATTGACATTTGATTTCTCGAAGATATTCAAGTTGAGGAAAAAAGAAGAGCATAAAGAGCAAAAACAGAAGGAATCAGATGACATAAAAGGCATTTGGAATTTCTTATACAAGCACAGAGCAGTTTTTCTCTTAATCATTCCAATAATTCTTATGTTTTTCTTTAGAGGATATCCTAATAACCTTCCTGTTGCTGAAGACTGGGCAAAGCAGAATGTTTATAATTATTATGCAAATCAGGTAAGAAGCCAGATTGACTCGCAGTATCCTAATCTGCCTGAGGCAAACAAGAAAGCCCTTGCGGATTCTCAATTTAAGAAATTTCTTGAAGAAAACAAAGCTCAGGTCGAAGAAAACGTAAAACAGAATGCTCAGTTCATAAAAGACCAAATGAAAGATGAAAATGGATACACTTACTTGTCTGATATAGATTCTTACACTTGGCTGAGATACGCGAGGAACATAGATGCCCATGGTTATCCAGGTGATACAATAAAGAATAACAGGCAGTATGACACCCATGTTATTGCACCATTGGGAAGTCCGGTTGATAGCGTAGGAATTCATCCGTGGATGATAATTTTAAATTACAAATTGCTTAAGATATTCAGCCAAAAAATAACAATTATGCAGGCAAGCTTTTATGTTCCTTTTGTTTTTTCAATTATTGCAATAATCGCTGCCTTTTTCATTGTGAGGAAAATTGCGGGCAATATCGGAGGATTATTTGCGGGAATAATTGTTGCAATTCACCCCTTTTTTCTTATGAGATCATTCGGCTCAGACACTGATGTTTATAATGTGGCATTTCCCCTGCTTGTGATGTGGTTTTTTGTCGAGGCATTTGAAGCCAAGGGAACCAGGAAGGGAATAATTTTCGCAGCATTAACAGGCGCCACATTAGGAGTTTACAGTCTTGCATGGAGCTACTGGTATCTTTATGATTTTATACTTGCAACAATTTTCCTTTATTTGCTGTACTACACTTTTGCCCACAATAAGCAAATAACCAGTGTGAAGAAATTTTTTCACCACCCTCCTATAAAAAGTCTGTTGATAATAACTCTTGTTTTTGTGTTTTTCACAGGAATTTTTGTAACATTTTTTTCAGATTTCAACAGCTTCATAAGCGGACCTATTGAGCCGCTTTCATTCCTCACACTGAAGCAGGCTGTAAAGCAATCCCTTTGGCCAAATGTTTACACAACAGTTGCAGAGCTTAATCCTGCATCATGGCCTGAAGTTGTAAATTCAATTGGAGGAGGATTTCTTCTTGTCCTAAGCATAATTGGAATATTATTTACAGCATTCAAAAAAGACGAGCACGGCTATCCAGACCTTAAGTATATTTTTCTCCTGGCAATATGGTTTGGAGCAACGATTTTTGCAACAACAAAAGGAGTTAGATTCATCCTTCTTTTGATAGCACCATTTGCAGTGGGCTTCGGAATTTTTGTTGGAACAATACACCAGTATTCTTCGAGGTGGCTCAACAAGGAATTCAAAGTCAACAAATATCTTGCAAGCGTAATAGTTCTTATTCTTCTGTCCCTTCTTCTGGTGAATCCCATAAAGGCAGCAGACGCTGCTTCAAAAAATGAAATTCCAATAATGAATGACGCATGGTATAATTCCCTCACTGCAATAAAAGATAACTCACAAAAAAATGCAATCATAAATTCATGGTGGGATTTCGGGCATCACTTCAAGTACGTAGCTGATAGGGCGGTGACTTTTGATGGAGCATCCCAGAACACACCTCAGGCTCATTGGATTGGCAAAACACTGCTGACTTCAGACGAGAATGAGGCTGTAGGAATCTTGAGAATGCTTGACTGCGGTGCAAACACGGCTTTTGAGGAAATTGATGCTGTAAAGAAAGATGTTTCTGTTTCAGTGAAAATCATCAACAGGATTGTTGTTTCAGAAAAGGAAAAAGCAAGAGAAATACTTAGGCAGGAAGGGTTCGATGCTGATAAAATTTCAAAAATTCTTGAGAAAACCCATTGCGATCCTCCTGAGGATTTTTTTATTACATCAGAGGACATGGTCGGGAAATCAGGGGTGTGGGCTCATTTCGGAAGCTGGGACTTCAACAAGGCAGAACTCTGGGTTGAGGTGAAGAAACTTCCGAAAGAGCAGGCAATAAAATATATGATGGAAAAACCTGATTTTAATTATACAAGAGAACAGGCAGAAAAAATGTATCTCGAGCTTCAAACAATAATAACAGATAATGATGCGAATTCATGGGTAGCTCCATGGCCCAGCTATGCTGGAGAAAGCAACTGCAATGCTGTAGGAAGAACCCTTAACTGCGACAATGGCATAAAAGTTGACATCGATTCGTACCTGGTGTCAATTCCTACTCAGGATGGAGTTAAGAATCCTGAAGTTGTTGTTTTCAAAGGAGCATACGATCTCGAAGAGAGAAGGTTTTATAACAACACAGTCCAGTTGGGTGCAGCAGTAATAAGCGATTCAGAAAATTACAGGATTGTTCTTATGCAGACGCCTCTTGCAAAAAGCACTTTCACCAGGCTTTTTTATTTCAATGGTTTTGGATCAAAATATTTTAATATTCTAACTTACCAGAGGAGTGTTTTCGGGAACCAGATTTATGTGTGGAAAGTAAACTGGCTCGGCAAGTCAGATGAAGAACTTAAAAACAGAAAAGTTGTTAATGGCAACAGGATAAGCGTGAATTACATCGGCTACCTTGAAAATGGAGAAATTTTTGATTCTTCAATTGTCGACTGGAGAAGCAAAAACATAAATGCTGAAAGCAAGTTTTCAGAATACAAAACCCAGCCTTTGATCTTTGAAGTCGGTTCTGGCCAGCTAATAGGTGGGTTTGATTCTTCAGTGCTTGGAATGAAAATTGGCGATGAAAAAACTGTAACAATTCCTCCGCAGGACGCCTATGGAACAGATCCTGCTGCGCATGCTCTCGGCAACAAAACTCTCATTTTCAAAATAAGGCTTGAAAGAATAGAATAGTGTAGATTTGAACAAAAAATAAAACAAACGAAAATCTAGCTATGGATGAATAAGGGAAAGATAAGTGAAAGTGATTTTTAATGAAGGAAAAATTAATGAGAAAACTGCACAATCTTGAATGGCAGGATTGGACTGCTGTTTCATTAATTCTTGTTTTCTTTTTGGTTCACCTCTCGATTGTTATGCAGTACAATCAGCTTCCAAACCCCCTTTATGGAGGGGATTACTACTATCATTTCGGCCACATAAATCATCTCTATGCAGGGGGCTCAGTATTTGAGAGCTCCCATTACTTTCAGGAGTACGAGCATTACGCGTGGTTCCTTCCTCTCATAATAGCAAAGACTGCAGTTCTTTTCAGCACAGACATTCTTAAGACAACACTTTTCTTTCAGGCATTTCTCAGCCTTATTGTAGGAGTCATCGGGTATTTCCTCGGATTAAAAATATTCAAGGACAAGAATATAGCTCTTTTCTTTTCATTCGCGTGGATGTCTTCCAGAATAATTCAGGCAACAGCCTCAGGATTTTCATACCTCATCCTAATTCCTCTTGCTGTTCTCGCAATTTATTATGCAAAGGACTGGAAGCAGGGAATTCTGGCAGGCGTGGTTTATGGTTTGTGTGGAATTGGCAATATAGTTGCATTTTCAGCAATCAGCATTTTCATAGGAATTCTCTTCATTTACAGACTTTTTGAGAATCATCTCAGCATAGGTGTTAAGATAGGAATAAGAAACATCAGTGAATTTCCAAAAACATTCAAGAAGCAGGCACTGTTTTTTCTCCCAATTTTTATAATAGGCCTCATTATATCCCTCCTTTATCTCTGGCCCATTATTTTTGTTTACCGCGGAGCAATGCCCAACAACTGGCAGGATTACGCCTATATGGGCAAAAGTGGAATAGGAACTTACATTGCTGCGCTTTTTAAGGAAACATTCCTTAATTTTGGAACACCCGTGCTTGGAATTTTTTCCGTTCTTTCACTTTACGGTCTGCTGATTATTTTTATAAAACTAAAAAAGGGAGAGAAGCAATGGCTTCCAATACTGTTTGTTCTTATCACAGGCATCATAGGAGTAACCCACCAATTCATCACCGAACCTTTGTTTGGAAAATCTCTGGGATATTATGGCATGGGAACTGTTTTTTATCTTGTACGGGCTCTTCTCTTCACTTTAGGCATTTATTCGATTTACAAACTCGTCGAAGAAAAAACCGAAAAATATCATATTGGAAAAAATGTTGAGGGAGAAGAAAAAATAAAAAAACACAATTTTAAGCAGAAGCATGTTGTTCCTGCAGTTGCGCTTCTGCTTCTTGTTTATTTTTCAGCAACTGTTTTTGCTGGAATGAAACCTCAGGATAATGAACTTGTTGTAGCGCTTCACAAAGAGACAAAGTTCA
The DNA here is from genome assembly GCA_035291205.1 of Candidatus Nanoarchaeia archaeon. Lineage (GTDB taxonomy): Archaea > Nanobdellota > Nanobdellia > Woesearchaeales > DATDSP01 > DATDSP01. The sequence continues at coordinate 6,014 of DATDSP010000038.1, forward strand.
TAATGCAGAACACCGAAGTTGATGACGTTTTTTTGACTTCGCATGGTGAAACAGGATTTGCATTAAATGCATTGACTGGAAGAAAGATTGTTCATATGCGCAGAACCCATGCCAGTCCTTTTGTTGATGTCAACGAGCGAATTGCAGATTCAGCAGTAATTCTTTACGGTGACAACGATGAGAAAAGAAAAGAGCTTATTGGAAAATACAAAATAAGGTATTACTATGAGGATATTCAATCATCAAGGACAGTACAGGAATGCCTTAACAATTGGAATGCTTTTGATAATCCGCAGTATGCTGATGCTTCTTACAGCTGTTTGCAAACTTCACCAAAATACAAAGAGTACCTGGAAAAGTATGGAATTGAAACAAAAAATGTCAATGTACGGCTGGATATTGGCTATGAAAATGCGCAAAGATATGACATGATTGCAATAAAGCCATCTGAATTAAAAGTAAACACTTCCCCTGTTAAAGAATTCAAGTATAGAGGCAGTCTAATAGGATATGTTTTCGAGATTTCTTAAGGAGTTGATTACTTTTTCTTCTTCGCCACAATCACAAAATCTCCAAAAGCATTTCTCCAGGGGAAAAAAATCTTGACTTCCCTGAAACCGTTTTTTTCAAAGAATTTTTTAGTCTGCTTCATAGAAGTTGGCTTGTTAATTTCATCAGGATAAAAACGAAAAGGCTTCTTACCGATTCTGAAAATATTGATGAAAAATTCTATTACTCGGAAAATAATTCCATTGAGGCTGTATTTTGGAGGCCAGAAAATTATTATCGGAGCATTTTTCTTAAGAACGCGTCGAAATTCAGCAAGTATCCTGGCATCCTGCTCAGGAGTGAAGTGCTCAAACACTCCAAGATTCCAGATTCCATCAACTCTTTCATTCCTGAAAGGCAGATGAAATATGTCTGCCTGCACTACTTCATCTATTTGAGGAATTTTAGCCGCTTCTTTTAGTGCGTGCCTTGAAATGTCAACCGCAACAAGTTTTCTCCGGTGTTTTATTATTCTGACAGAAGTCTGCGATGTTCCTGAGCCTGCTTCAGCAAAAACCCCTTTTTTTGGAAAATAATGCTCAAAATAATAGCTCAGAGCGCCTGCCATAATGTTTTTTCTGTAAATGCCTCCAAGTTTGCCAAAAAGCGACTCCCTGTTCTTTCTCCAATGCCTATCCCAGTAAGTCTTGTAATTTTGGCCTGTTTTTTTTTCTTTCATCATTTCCTTCCATCACATCCTTTAAATAGCGAAATATTTATAAAGATTTCCTGTTAATTCTGCATTAAAAAGAGTTCTTAAAAATAAAAAATAAACTAAAATTACACATAGCAAAAATAAAAATGGCGGGCAACGAGAAAACAAACGGCAAAATAAAAAATATCAATGAAATATGCATGATAATTACCGAGCTAAAAAAGAAAGGAAAAAAAATAATTACAACAAACGGATGCTTTGATATACTGCACATCGGTCATTCCAATTACCTGCAGGAAGCAAAAAAACTCGGCGATGTGCTGATCGTCGGAGTCAACACTGACAGTTCAGTGAAGGAAAACAAGGGCGATAAAAGGCCAGTCAACAGCGAAAATGCAAGAGCCGGACTGATAGCTTCTCTTGGCTGTGTCGACTACGTTTTTTTGTTCCCGGAAAAAGACCCGAGAAATTTTTTGCAAAAAATAAAGCCAAATATTCACGTCAAGGGAGCTGACAGAAAAATCGATCAGATAATTGAAAAAAATGTTGTTGAAGAAAATGGTGGAAAAGTTGTGCTCATTCCAATTGTTGATGACACTTCAACTACCAGTTTGATTAACAAAATAATTGAGGTGTATAAACATTAGAAGGAACATTAAGAAATCAGTGGTCGCGGTTCTTAAAACAAAGCCGGAAACTGTACTTGCAGATTATAAAAAATTAATGCATCTTGCAGAATACGAAAAATTTCTTCCTAAAAATAAAGAGACAATTCTTAAGCTCAACCTTTCATGGAGTCTTTACTATCCTTCATGCTCAACTCAACCATGGCAGCTTGAAGGAGTCATAAAGACAATGATTGATGGTGGCTACAAAAATATTCACCCTGTTGAAAACAAGACTGTTGTCACTGATGTCTGGAAAGGAGCTCAAGGAAACAAGTGGCTTCCAATCCTTCAGAAATATAATCAGAGATATGAGCCTTTGACAGAAACAGAATGGGTTATGTACAAGCCAAAAGCAGAGATGCTTGCCATAGACAAAATATTTGGCGAAGAACACATAATTCCAAAAATTTTCATTGGAAAAAATGTTGTTCATTTGCCTACAATCAAGACCCACGGACATACCATAATGACCGGTGCAATGAAGAATGCATTCGGAGGGCTGATAACTGAAAAGAGACACCATTGCCACAAGATGATTCATGAGGTTCTTGTTGATCTTCTTCAAATACAAAAAGAAATTCATACAGGAATTTTTGCAGTTATGGACGGTACAGTGGCTGGAGATGGCAAGGGCCCAAGAACAATGGAGCCGAGAATAAAAAATTATATTCTTGCAGGAAATGATCAAGTTGCAATTGACGCAATCAGCGCAAAAATGATGGGTTTTGATCCCATGAGAATAAAATTCATCAAACTGTCTCATGACCGTGGGCTCGGCACAGGAGATCCTGCGCAGATAGACATTGTCGGAGAGGACATTTCAAATGTCAACTTTAATTTTAAGACAGGAAAAAGCCCAGTCATATTTTTTGACCAGCTTTTCAGAAAAAAACTCAAGTTTGTTGAACCCCTGCTTTTTCACACAGGCCTTTTCAAGCTTGCAGTATTTGGCTCAGGCTTTTACCACGACAAGCTTTGGTATCCTGCAATAGGAAAAACAAAAATCAGAAAGTTTATGAGAACAGAATGGGGGCAATTGTTCAGAAAATACGAGTGACAAGCGAGCGATGAGTGAGTGATAAGTGATTCAGAAAGTTAATAAACAGAATAAGAGCAAGCAACTGCAAAGATGACGATGAAGAAGAAAAACAAGCCAAACAAGCCGCTTGACCTGATCCGGATATGCAGGCCAAATCAGTGGTACAAGAACATTGTGATATTTCTTCCGCTAATTTTCGTTCTACAATTATTTAACTTGGCGAATTTCACAAAAGTGCTTATTGGATTCTTCTCACTGGCTTTTATGTCCTCAGTAAATTACATCATAAATGACCTGAAGGACAGGAATCAGGACAGGAGCCATCCTGAAAAAAAACATAGGCCAATAGCCTCTGGAAGAGTGAAAGGCATGGAGGCAATTATCCTTGCTGTTCTTCTGTTTGCCCTCTCAGTCTATATTGCATTTAATTTATCAAAGTTATTTTTGGTGTCTGTGCTGTTCTTGTTTGCATTCACTCAGATTTATACATTTTATCTGAAGAATGAGGTTTTTGCCGATGTGATTGGGATAGCTGTTAATTTTGTCAACAGGTCAGTTGCAGGAGCATTCATAATTCAGGTTGTTGTTTCGCCATGGCTCATACTCTGCACTTTTTTTCTGGCAATATTCCTCGCAATTGCAAAAAGACAGTCGGACATCATCCTGCTGAAGGACAAGGCGCGTAATCACAAGAAAGTACTGGCGCATTACACTCCAGAGTTAACCAATGCGCTGATGATAATCTCAACAACAGCATTGATTTTGTCGTATGCACTCTATTCATTTTTAAGAAATCAGGAAATATTAATGATAACTCTGCCATTCTCTATTTATGTTGTCCTTAGATATTTTGACCACGCAAAGAAAGGATCAGTTATAGCAAGACATCCTGAAAAGTTTTATAAAGACAAAAAAATGGTCGCTGGAATACTGCTTTGGGTGGTGGCCACGATAATACTGCTCTATTACTCAAACTTTATCATAAACATGACAAGGGGATTGTTGAGATAAAAATGAACAAGAAGAAAATCTACTTGGCGCTGATATTGATTGCAGGATTCATCATTACAGCCACTCCTGCGTTTTTGTTCAAGCATCCTGTTGTGCAGACAGACGGGGCAACACATTTTGTCAATGCACGAATATTCGCAGAGACTGGAAGTTTGAACTCAGAAATTCCGAAGTACAACTGGATTGGAATTGCTGAGAGAAAACTTTCAGAATATCCGCCGTTAAACACTATACTGCTTGGATTTTTTATTAAGATTTTCGGCAACGATATGGTCTGGCTGAATGGACTGTATGCTGCGGTTTTCCTGGTCATTGGAAACTATTTCATCTATCTGTTCACAAGGGAGCTGACCGAAAATGAGAACATAGCACTGCTAGTAACATTGTTTTCACTGCTGAATGTGAGGGCATACTACACAATATTTTCAGGTATACTGCCTGCTTTCGTGTCCTACTGCCTTTCATTCGGAGCTCTTTATTTTGCACTGAAATATTTCAGAAACCAAAAGACAAAGGATTTGCTGTTCAGCATAATTCTCAATGCCGCAGTGTGGTTTACCTACCTACAACAGGGATTATTCCTTCTAGCAATGGAAGCAGCCCTATTTGCAGGAGTTCTTATGAGCAGAAAAATAAAATTAAGCATTCCTCAAATAAAATGTGATTTTGAAAAATTTAAGGTAAAAGACTTCAAACCATTTTTTTATTTAATAGTTCCTTCTTTTCTCATAGCTGTCTTGGTGGCAGTAAAATATATGTTTGCTGCAAAGGCACGAACAGGCATAATAACAGAGTTGATATACAGCTTTCTGTCAGCGACATCAGGCTACCAGAAAATATGGGAAACCATAATAATAATGGATGAGCCGATAATGGTCACATTTGCATTCATCGGAATACTATATCTTTTGTACAAGCAGTACTGGAAGCCATTTTCGCTTATAGCTGTCGGAAGCATAATTGTTCTGATTAACACGATAATAATTCCAGAAAACCTATGGGTGAAAATATACTTCAACAGGTTTTACCTTATGTTCTTCATAATAATGGCAATATCTGCCTCGATAATGCTTTACAACTTCAGCAAGAACAAAAACATTGGAAAGGTTGTTTCAGCAATAATAATCATCTCACTGCTTCTACAGGCAGGCAAGCTCGCGGTATTCTATTACAAGATAGGGCCTGCGCTGGACAGCGAAGAATATGCCTCAGCTATGTTCCTTAATGAAAGAAGAAACTCAAGCATTCTATACATTCAGAATGAGGATGTTAGCGCATCTTTCAGGGATTTCAAATGGATTGTCGTCTATGCTGAAACCAACAATTATGATTTTGTGCCTGTGAATTATCTTGGAAAACTTGAAAATCCAGAAGGATATGATTATGTTTACATCTACAACAAGAACTTTCTGAAGCAGGAAGATAAGAATGCACTGAAAAAACTAAACATAGCGTTTGAAGGAAAACACGTCGAAATATATGAAGTTACAAAGTAATTTGCAAATTAAATAATCATTATGAGCTTTATGAACTAAAAATGATATCGATAATTGTGCCAACTTACAACGAAGCAGGAAACATAAAAAAGCTTGTTAGAAGAATTCACAAGGCTGTCAGGAAGGATTACGAGATTATTATTGTTGACGATAATTCACCTGACAAAACCTGGAAGATTGCAGGCAAGCTTGGAGAAAAATACCCTGTAAAGGTGGTAAGAAGAAAAGGCAAGCTTGGCCTGAGCACAGCTGTGATGAAAGGGTTTGACGAAGCCCGCGGCGAAATAATTGGAGTGATAGATGCTGACTTGAGTCATCCACCTGAACTCATTCCAAAGCTTGTCGAGCCGATAAGAAAAAACAAGGCAGATATAACAATTGGAAGCAGGTACATAAAAGGAGGGAGTGTTGAAGAATGGCCTTTTTTCAGAAGATTGATGAGCAAGGCAGCAACACTTCTTGCCAGGCCTCTCACAGCAGCCAGAGATCCTATGTCAGGCTATTTTTTTATGAAGGGAAAAGTAATTGAAGGAAGAAAAAAACTGCTGAAGCCAAAAGGGTATAAGATTCTTCTCGAAATACTTGTCAAAGGGGAATATAATAAATTCAGAGAAGTACCCTACATTTTTAGGAATAGAAATATTGGGAAAAGCAAAATTGGTGCAAAAATAACAATGAATTACATCCAGCATCTTGGTTCTCTTTACAAATATAAAATTTCTAGTAAATAGAATAAAATGAGGAAAATAAAAAATAAGAAAATTAAAAAAAATGAGAGTAATCTAATAAAAAAAAAATGAATTTAACGTAATCAAATTGCTGTTAATAAACAGAGGAATACTTTTCCTGGCAACAGTGCTGGCATTTTTATTTCTTCCAGTCACAAGTTATTACGTAACGTATTCAGGAAACAATTTTGTAGATGCCTGGACGCAGTGGGATGCTGATTTTTTTATGAGCATCGCACAAAATGGCTATGGGACAGAAAAATGGAATGGAAGCTTTCCACTGTACCCTTTCCTTATGAAGTTTCTCGGAGATGTTATTGGAGGAAACTATGCATTGGCAGGATTTCTGATATCCAATGTTGCACTGATCGCAGGGATGTACTTTCTGTACAAGCTAATAATGTTTGACTACAGGGATGAGATTGGCTATAAAACAATATTTTACCTGATATTCTTTCCAACATCATTCTTCCTATCTGCTGTTTATTCTGAATCATTGTTTATTGCATTGACAATAGCATCTTTTTATTTTGCAAGAAAAGGCAAATGGCTTGCTGCTGGAATTCTAGGGTTTTTTACAGCAACAACACGGCTGATTGGAGTTCTTTGGATAATTCCGCTAGCATTCGAATATCTTGAGCAAAAAAAATTCAAAATTCGGAAAATCAAGGCAGACATTATATATCTCCTGCTGATACCTCTCGGCTTACTGATGACATTCTGGCTGATGTACGCTTACACAGGAGACTTCTTCATTTACTTCAAGATTCAGCAAAGCTGGCACCGCAGCTTGACATTTCCATGGATAAGCATAATTGACTCTATCCGTGGCCTGATGAACTTTTCTTTTGGTTCACTTTACCATTTGTTTAACCTTTTCATTGTCTTAATGTTCACAACCCTCTTGACATTATCGATAATAATAAGACAGAGAAAAAGCTACATAATTTATTCAACAATAAATTTATTACTGGCACTAAGCATCACAAAATTAGAAGCTGTTTCAAGATTTGTTCTTCCGATATTTCCATGTTTCATTACACTGGCGGTTTTTCAGGAATCCAAAAGATTCAAGAAATACAAGAAGACAAGGGTGCTAATAAAAATAATGTATGCAGTGTTTTTTGTGCTTATGCTGTTTTTCTTGATGCGCCAATTCAAAAGAATAATTCCTGGCCTTGAATGGATTTCAACATACTGAATGAAAAAGGATTACAAAAGCAAATATAAGAAAATCGAAAACAATAAAACGAAAATGGAAAAAGCAAGAAAGATTTTGCTCATAAAGTCAGGAGCAATAGGCGACGTGCTTATGACCACTCCACTTGTAAGGGCATTGAGGATAAATTTTCCAAAAGCAGAGATTCATTATTACACCGGCAAATGGTCTGCTCCTGTGCTTGAAGGCAACAGGAATATTGACAAGATAAAAACTTTCGATGATAATATTATTTTCAGGAAGAAAATCCTTAAGTTGCTGAAGTTAAGGAAAGAAATTATGAAGGAAAAATATGATGTTTGCTTTGTACTTGACTGGAGCTATCTTGCTGGAATGTTTGTGTTGTCCTGCAGGATACCTGTAAGAGTCGGCTTTGACAGGAAAGGAGAAGGGATATTTCACACAACAAAAGTTCATTATAGTGATGAAAAGCACGACATAAAATATTACCTTGATTTGGCAAGAGCAATTGGCGCAAAAAAAGAAGCTGATAATTACAACATGGAAATTTTCATTTCAAAAAAAGAAAAGAAAAAAATGGAAGAAATTGCAAGAAAAATTTGGGGTAAAACAATTGGGCTAGTTCCTGGGGGTGCAAAGAATCCTGGCCAGACTTTACAGGCAAAAAGATGGGCGGCAGACAAATATGCTGAATTAGCTAAAAAAATCCTAAGCGAAACTAATTTCAATATTATTCTCTTTGGTGGCGTATCGGATATTGAGATAAATAAAAAAATAGGCAAAAAAATTGCAAAAATTTCTGGCAGAACTTTTGATTTTGCTGGAAAATTAAATTTAAAGGAAACAGCTGCACTTATGAAAAAATGCCAGATCATTGTGTGTAATGACTCAGGGCCGATGCATTTGGCTTCTGCTGTAAGCACGCCTGTGCTGTCCATTTTCGGACCTACAAATCCAAAAAAACTTGCACCAATAGGCGAAAATAACCTGTATCTTTGGAAAAAAGCAAGAGGAATGGCTGTTTACAAAAATGGAAAATTATCAAGAGGGGTGCATAGTCTTGAAAGATTATCATCGGAAGAAGTTTTTGAAAAATTGATGCAACTTTATAACAAGATTTATAAATAAACCATCAAAAAATCTTGTTAATCTTATTAAAAGAGATGTTCTAAAAAATGAGTGATTTACAATTTATTTACTGTCAAAAAGAAGAATGTTGCAGCGATACTATGAAGTGATACTATGGACGTAGACTTAATGAGAAAAATTGATTATTGGGTCGGGGTACCTATTTGTTTTGTTCTTTCAGCACTTAACCACATTACAAGAGTTTTCAGTTCAAAAAAACAGAGTAAAATCAAAAAAGTTCTTTTTATTGAGCTTTCTGAAATGGGAAGTACAATATTTGCATATTCATCAATGAAAAAAGCCAAAGAGATGTATCCTGATGCAAAGCTTTACTTTATGATTTTTAGGGAAAATCAGGAAAGCATTAATCTCCTGAATATAATCCCTCCTGAAAATGTAATAACCATAAGAAGCAAATCATTCGTTGCATTAACTATAGACACAATCAAGGCGCTGTTGAAGCTGAGAAAGGAAAAAATAGATGTTGCAATTGATCTCGAACTTTTCTCAAGATTCACAGCAATATTGACTTACTTAAGCGGGGCAAGCCACAGGATTGGATTCCATAAGTATCATATGGAAGGGCTTTACAGAGGAAATTTATTGACGAATAAAGTGGCGTACAACCCGCATCAGCATATAAGCCATTCTTTCTTGTCGCTCATTTATTCACTGAAATCTCCTCAAAATGAAATTCCTATGGCAAAAGTTTGTATAAAAACAGAGGATGTTGTCATTCCAAGAATAAAATCGACAGATGAGGAGAAAGAAAAAATTTGGAAAAAACTCAGGGAAATAAATCCAAAAATAAGCAGGAGAAAAAAGATCATTCTTCTGAATCCTAATGCGAGCAAACTGATACCCATAAGAAAATGGCCCCTGCATAATTACATCGAACTTGCAAAAAAACTTCTGATGGACAAGGATGTTTTCATAGTAATAACAGGAATTAAGGATGAAAAACCTGATGCGCAAACAATATGCAACTCAATAAAAAACGAGCGGTGCATTGATTTCACTGGAAAAACCTTGAACTTGAAGGAGCTTATTGACTTGTACAATATTTCAAAGATGCTTATAACAAATGATTCTGGGCCAGCGCATTTTGTTTCCCTTACACAGATAAAAATTGTTGTTTTCTTCGGGCCTGAAACTCCTGAGATTTACAGGCCCATGAGCCAGAATTGTAGAGTGCTTTATTCGCATTTTGCCTGCAGTCCCTGCGTGTCTGCATTCAATCACAGGAAGACGTCATGCAACAACAACAAGTGCCTCAAGGCAATAATTCCGAATGAGGTTTACGAAGATGTGAAGAATGAACTATACAAATAAATGAAAACACTTATTTTTTCTTCTTCGCAATTGCCAAAACATAAATTCCTTTGTTCCTGCTTTCAAACTTTTGGCCAACAAATGCAAAAATTTTCAGAAAAGGAGCAAAAAACCCCCTCACAAAATAGTTGAATGAAAAAATCCTGTTGTCAAGATAATGTGCAATGTAGGAAAAACCCGAGCAGAATCTTCGGATTTCAACTTCAAATTCTGCTTTTTCAAGCATTTTTTTCAGCTTCTTTTCACTATAACCCTTTCTCACACGATAATCGTGAGGGCTTTCAGTTTTTTTTATCTTGACCTTGTCAGAAATATGCGAATCTGTTATTAATAAAATCCCTTTTTTTTTCAACGCCGAATGAAGATTGCTGAGTATTTTATCATCATTTTCATTGAAAGAAAGAAGGTTCATCAGAAGAATTAAATCATATTTTTCCTTTCCCTTAATACTTTTTAAGTTTTTGACAAAAAAATTGATATTTTTAATTTTAAGATTTCTAGCAATTTTCCTGTTGGCTTCGATATCCTTTCTATACAAGTCGCAGGCATCTATTCCTGCTTTTGGAAATCTTTTAGCAAGATAGAATGAAAAATCCCCTTCACCGCAGCCAGCATCAAGGATTTTCGAAAATTTTTTCCTGTTTTTATTGTTCTTATTCAGAAAATCAATAAAATAAAGGCTTCTTAAGTATAAAGCAATGAACGGCTTTCCAAATACTGCTGCATAAATTTTTCCAAAAAAATTAAGCTTCGGATTGTACTTAAAAGTATAGCAGAATCTGACCATATTTATCGTTCCCATTTCGTTTTATAAACAACCATCTCATTCCCACCTGTCACAGTATTGTGAGTTATTGTAATTGAATAAATTTTTTCAAGCTTAGTGTTGTTTGCTGAAAGATACGGATACCATGTTGGGAATATTATGATGTAATCAGGCTTTTTTGCCTCCAAATAATCCCACAATGCCTTGTCTCTTTCCGTGCTTCTGTCGCCAAGTCCTTTTGTTGTTTTAAGAACTTCTGGAGAAACAAGACCAACTATATCTATTATTTTTCTATCGGAGATAAATGTTATCGCGCCTATGTCATTGAGAGCAATAACAGAATTTTCAGGAATATTTTTCTTAACCCACAACCCCATCTGGACCTGCTGATCATTTATGTTGCGCACATTCCAGCCGAATTTGTCTGTCCAGTAAAGATACTGTGGAACCATCAGTAGAAGTAAAACAAAAATAACTGCTGCAAAAAATGAAATTTTTAATAATAATTTTCTTTTGTAGAAAAACCTCATTTCTGTGATGTATTTTTTCATTGTCTTGCACACAAAAAAAACCCCTACCACAGCCAGAATTGCGTAAAAAGGAATCAGTGGCATCATATACCTTCCAAAATGCCTCAAATTTGGAGCTACCAAAGCCGACAAGAAAATAAACCCCATTGGCCAAAGCAAAACAAGATTTGATTTTCTCAATTCAAAATTTTTTGACATAACATAAAAAATTCCAAAAGGAATGAAAAACGCAAGCAGGGCAAAATCAATAAGTATGAAGAATAAATAATTAAGTAAATAATCTATTGTTTCCTTTGAAATTGCGAAACCTGCTCCCTGGCCCTGGAAAGTGTTTGGCAAAGGGCTGCCTGTTGTCAGGTATGAAAATATTATGTACGGGGATATGATAAGCAGATAAACCAGAATTTGCCAGAAAGGAAATCCCGTAATTGACTTCACTATCTTCCTGTTCCTGTAATAGATTTCAACACAATAATCAAGAACGTAAAGCGCAAAAAGAGCATATCCCTCTGGCCTGACAGTTGAAGCAATTCCTAAAATTATTGGCATTAAAAAACTTTTTTTGTTCCTAAGGTGGATTAAGCAGGCAACCAAAGTAAGAAATGAAAACAAAGTTATTTCCATTCCCGAAAGCCCGGCCCAGGCAAATCTGCCGACAAGAACAGTTACAAGCGCTGCAAAAAACGAAGCAGTCCTGTTTTTTAACAGCTCATTCGCAAAAATGTAAACAGCTATTGCTGTTAAAACAAAGAAAAGTGCACTCAGAAATTTTGAATTCAGGACAAAATTCTTTGAAACCTTGTACAGCGAAGCAAGAACCACCACCCATGCAGGCGAAGTATCCCCTGGTGTCTGCTCATATGCATTATAGGAAAATCCCTTTCCATCTGCAAGGTTTTGCGCGAAACGATAATGAATGTAAACATCATCGAGGGGAACTCCAAATCTCCCGGAAGTCCTTGCATATTCGGAAGCAAAAAAAACACTGAGAGAAAGAACTGCAAGCATCACTATCAAAAAAATGTTCCTCTTATCTGATTCATTTTTGCTTCCGGATTGTTTCATCACTCTCCTGAATTGGTGCTTGTTTTAAAAAGTTTGTGAAAAAATGAATGCAAAAATCACAAAGATTATAAACAAAAAAACCATTTGAAGTGATATGAAGATATTGATGATTAATGATTCGTTTGATGCTGGCGGAGCAGAAACTTATATGAAAAATTTAGGCGACGCTCTCAGAAGAAGAGGACATTCTGTTCATTATTTTGCATTTGGGAAAAAATTTGAGCATAATGGCAAATTGCTTATCTATCAAGAATCCGGAAGTAAATTTGCAAGATATTTTTTCAAATTTTTTTTAAATAAAAAAATTTGTTTTGGACTTGTAAATTTTATAAAAAAAATAAATCCTGATATTATACACATCCATAACGTGAACAAGTATCCTCTGGCTGTCCTGAAAGCGCTTAAGGAATCAAAAATTCCAGTAGTACAGACTGTTCACGATTTCGGCTTGGTCTGCCCAGATCTTTACTCTGCCACAAAAGAAAAATACAAAATTTGCACAAAAGGAGTTACAATAAGAAGTGTCTTTTCTGGCTGTACTCCTTGGTATGCTTATCTCCCGCTTAAAATTTTGTATTACAAAAAAAACAGTCTTCTCCAAAAAAGTGTGAGAAAGTTCATAGCCCCAAGCAAACTTTTAAAAAAAACATTGGAAGAAAATGGTTTCAGAAACTGTGTTCTTGTCCATCATTTCATAAATATTCACCCTACAAAAAAGAAAAACAATAAGATACTGTTTGTTGGTGCATTAAAGCCAAATAAAGGAGTTGATGTACTTATAAAGTCAATTTCAAAAACAAGCTCAAAAACAAGTGCAGAAGCTGAAATTGTTGGTGATGGCCCAGAAAGAAAAAAATTGGAAAAACTTGCAGAAGAACTTGGAATAAGAAAAAAAATCAGGTTTTTTGGAGAACTTAACAATTCGGAAACAATAAAAAAACTAGGCAGTGTAAAGGTTTTGGTTTTTCCTAGCATTGCGCTGGAAAACTCTCCTATGACAATCTATGAGGCAATGGCGTCCAAAACATTAGTTATAGCTTCTGATATTGGCGGAATTTCCGATTTGGTTGAGAACAACAAAACAGGGTTTTTGTTTTACCCGGGAGATGCGGATGAACTGGCAAAAAAGATAAGTTTTGCGCTTACAAAAAACACAAAAAAAATTGTTGACAACGCATTTGAAAAGTCAAGAAAAGATTATAATGAAGGAAAACATATTAAAAAAATAATTGAAATTTATAATGAAGCGATTGAAAATGGAAAGAAAAAATAAAATAAGAAAAAAAATGCAATGAAAAGAAATAAAATAATGGTTTTTGCACCTCATCAGGATGATGAGATAATCGGGGCTGGGTGCAAAATAATCAGAACATTAAATGAGGGGGGTAAGGTGGTAGTTGTTTTTATCACAAAAGGCGCTTTTGAAGATAAGATACGCAGAGACAAAAGAAGCCACAGGGAAAAAGAAGCATTTAAGGTAATGAGACAAGCAGGAGTAAAAAACTACTATTTCCTTAACAAATACATTTTTGAAATGCAAAAGAGAAAAACTGCAAGGGAGGTTTATGAGACAATATTGTGGATATTGAATGTTGAAAAACCTGCTGAAGTATATTTTCCAGCTTACGAAGGAGGCAACTTTGACCACGACATTACCAATTTTCTTGTTGTGCGTGCAGTTCCAAAATCAGGAAGGAAAATAAAAATGTTTGAATTCCCCATGTATTCCAGCTATATAGGAATACAAAATATCTTGAAAAAAACTGCAAGAAAAATATCAGAAAAAACAAAACTAAAATACGATTTCAAACCAGAATTTATCAACAGAAAAAACAAGGAATTTATAGTGGGCACAAAACAAGAGGTTGAAAAGAAAAAAAAATTCCTTAAGATGTACAAATCACAGAATCCTGAAGATTTGGTAAGGAGATTCGGTTACACTGATAAATTCAGAGAATACAAAAAACAAGATTACGGTAAGCCCCCCTATACACTTTCTTTAAATATTATTATGCCAAAGAAATACAGTCTTTACGATGGAAAAATCTCTTTCTCAAAATTTAAAAAAGCAATAAATTTTTAAAACAACCTTCGTTTTGAATATTTATGGTTGAGAAACTTAATTTCGGCTGCGGAAGGAAAATACTCAAAGGATATGTTAATGTTGATATACAAAAACACAAAAAAATAGATTATTCATTTGACTTCAATAAGTTCCCTTATCCGCTTGAAAATGACAAATTTTCTTACATTCTCGTTGATAATGTTCTTGAGCATCTTGATGACCCTGCCAAGGTTTTGGAAGAGCTTCATAGAATTTCAAAAAACAATGCCATAATTCACATAATCGTTCCTTATTACAACTGTTCAGGAGCCTATAATGATGTGACGCATAAAAATTTTTTCAACGAACGCTCATTTGAAGTTCTCAGCAATTCGAGTGATTTTTATTGGCTTGAACAGAGGAAAAGAAAATTTGCAATCAAGAAAAATGAGCTTGTTCCAACGAGATTTGGAAAACTTATTTGGCCTAAGAAATTAAGAATGCTTGCAGGAAAAGTCTTTGGTGAAGTTTTTTCTCTTGTCGATGTTGAACTGCAAGTAAATAAATAAAAAATATTTATTAAAAACTGGCGGGTTTAATACCTCGGACTTT
>DATDSP010000039.1:0-5707 GCA_035291205.1 Candidatus Nanoarchaeia archaeon
ATTTGGACATTATCCCAATAAGTTGTGCCACCGCAATTCATGCCAGCTTCAGATAATTCTACTGACACATAATTCTCTCCTGGCTGGGTTGTAAATGGCAGTAGTAGCCTTACCCACTTACCGGATGATATTGAATTAGAAAGTACTTGCACATCATCAAATCCAGTTATTTGTGAAGAGTAAAGTTCTCTTAATGGATTAGCTCCCGGATAAACTGTTGAAGTTGACCATGTATTCAAGGTCAAGTAACTAGTACACGTTGTTGCAGCAATATTAACCCATGCACTTGCAAGATAGTCTGTGTTTGGAACAACAGCCACAGCAGGATTCATTCTTGCACCTAATGAAGTGTACTGCCCTGGACAGCCAGGCACATTATGAACTAAATATCCTGAGTAAGAACCGCCAACAGGAGTTATTGCATTGCTGCTGGTAAAGCTTCCTGTTGAAACACACGCTGTCCGTGAACTTGTATCCCAACCACTTGTTGTTTCTTCAAAACTTGCACTTGGCACAATGTTCTGTCCCAAATCAATGTTTTGAGTGTCAAACTCTGAAATTTTTTGATCTCCGTAAGGATGCAGGGTTCCTTTTTCAAGTTGAATTCCGTCAACGAATGCTGTTCCTGATGTCGCGCCTTGAGCAACTATTGCAGCGCAAATATGGTCAGTTGTTGCTGAAGTTGTGCACGTTACATTTATTCGCTGCCATTGATTTATTGTTGATGGATAAACATTGCAGAATGCATTGTTAGTTTTAATAGTTCCCGTGGTTCCTGTATTATCGAACATTCCAATGGTAACAGCACCTAATGTAGTTGAGTAAACATAAGCAGAAATAGTGTATGTTGCGCTTGGAGCAGCAGGAGTGCATTGATAAATAGTGATGCCATCAGGGCTTCCAGGATCAGTAATTTTCAGGCTTTTCTTGCCGATAAAAAAATTGTTTGCTTCAAAACCTCCACTGGCTGATCCGACTGCAGTATGAAGCCAGCCGTAAATTCCGCTGTTGAAAAAAGTCGTGTAGGGATTTTCAAAGCTTGGATTAAAGAGTTTGTTTGTTGAGTTCCCGACGAAGATTCCTGAATCAATTTTTCCCGGTGCGAACAATGCCGGCGAAATATAGCCAAGAAGAGAATTGGGTGATTGGACATTTTCACCCCTTACGCTGTTGAGTGAAGATTTGTCAAAGTGAGCTAGGAAATTAACATTGTCATCCTCAACTATCGGCTTGTTGTTGAGCCACCATTTGAATTTACTTGCATTTTCAGGAGAAGTGTAGCTGTAAGTTCCATAGCCGAACAAGTTAGTGGACGTTGAAACTGGAATTGGCGGGCCTGGAATTATTGTCACATCAGTAACAATTGGTTTTGTGACTGCAACTATTTTGCAGCATTCCTTCAACGAATAGGCGTTGCAATCTCCTGAGTGGGCATTTGTTTCTGCTGACAATGAGCCAAGGCAGGCTTCGCCGACATCGCAGGCAGTTTTGTAGGAGCATTCAATAATATTTGAGCCTGATACTCCCAAGTAAACATTGTAAGCGTACGTGAAGAGTGTTCCAATCTCAGCGTGGGCATTTGTTGTATCTGACAGAGCAAGAACTTTTGTTCCGGAAGATGTTGTTAGGGTTGCTCCACCAGTGTCCATACAGCAGACTTTTTGAGTATAAATTCCGACAGAGCAAAGCTCAGAGTGGGCATTGCTTGATGATGACATTGCATAAATGCAGGTTTCGCCAACATTGCAGGAATTTGCTCTCACAGAACAAGTCAGGACAGCTGAAGAGGGCTTTGCTGTCAACAAAAGGAATACTGAGAAGAAAAAAACAATAAACATTGTCCTGAATAATGCTTTGCTTTTGTTTCCCAAAAATTTTTGATGATTATTTTGATGATTAATCCGATTATTGAAACTAATTGAAACTAAGAAATACTTCACTAAGTAAGCTAATTCATCTACCAAACTAATGCCCTCTTTTAACCCATAATTACTGAATAATTACCGAATACAAAACAGAAGATTAAGAGCTTTATAAATATTGTGTGACTACTAAAAGATGGAAAATGTAAATAAAATTAAAAAAAAAGATGGAACCATCAAAAATCAATCAAACAATTCAATAAAATCAATCAAACAATCCAATAACTTCTTTTGTAGTCAAAACTTTAAAATGCGCCTGATTTCTTATTTCGTTATCATTGGACCAAATTGGGCACTTCAGCTTTAATGAAAGAGCCACAAAATCAACATCGTCTTTGTCAGGTGTTATTTTAGCTGCATGCTGCAAATAATCAGCATATTCTTTTAACGGAATGAAGTCTACCAAAACTAACAGTTCCTTTTTTATTTTGTTAAATTCTTCCGGAGTTGTTTTGGTCTTGAATATTATTTCATCAGAATACTTTGATATTTCCTCAAGGGCAAACTCCGGAGAATACAGCTCCAAATCCTGTTTCAAAAATAATTCCCTTGCAACTGACTTCTTCCAGAAAAAAGTAAATACGACATTGCTGTCAACTACAAGCTTCATTTAGCCAGTCCTCTTTTCTTCAATGCCTCAAATCTGCCTTTCCTGCTGCTCCGAGCCAATTTAACTGACCATTCAATAACTTCCTTTTCTCCTTGCAATTTCTTCAACATCTCTTCCTTCCAGGACAGCTCTTCTGCTTTTTGAATAATGCATTTCCTGATGAAGCCTGACCAGTTCACTTCGTCAAATTCATTCATTTTTTTCCTCACATCTTCAGGAACCGACAAGGTTATGCTTACCATATTTAACCCTCCATTTAATGTTAAAAAACGTAAAAACGTTTAAATATTTAAATTTTTTTGTTTAGAGAATTGATATATCTGTTTCAGTTCAACAAAATATAAAATCAGGAAGGGGTTCCTGCTGGCAATGAAAAAAGAGCCAGTGATTTTGATGGCTGTGTTTACGGCTTTAATATTTTTCATATCATTGACAGCACTCTTCACAATTTCTCAATCATCTGACTGCCATGGATTTTCTGACAACGAGCTGGAAGCCTATGGGCTGACTCTCATTAAAAACATTGCAGGAGATAAAATTAAAGCATCTGGATCGATTGCGTCAATAAAGTCGCTAAAGCCGGAAGTAATAATTGAATTTGCAAAAAATGATCTTGGCTGCGAGTCAAAAGTTGATTTTGAAGAGATGAACAACATAATGAACAGTGTGATGAATGAAAAAGAGGAAAAAGATATTGTTTCTTTTCCTGCGGAAATCATAATCCTGACTGCCCTGCTCGCATTCTCAATATTCTTTCTGGCAAAGATAAAAAACATTGGCAAAAAAGATACAAAAAAGATATAGACAAAAAATAAATACTACCCTGATTTCTCCAAATAGTGAAAAATATGGAAATCACAGAAGAACAGCTCAAGAACATGAGCCCTGAGGAAATCAGGCAGCTTCAGAAGCAGCAGTGCGTATTCTGCCATATCATTGCAGGCAAGGTTCAGTCAAAAAAAATCTATGAAGACGAAAAAGTAATTGCTGTTCTTGACATCAATCCTGCAAATCCGGGCCACATTCTTCTTATGCCTAAAGAGCATTACCCAATCATGCCCTTGATTCCTGACGATATTGCCGAGCATTTGTTTATGGCTTCAAAGGCGCTGTCTCAGTCGGTGTTGAAGGCATTGCAGGCAGAAGGGACAAACATTTTTGCTGCAAACGGCATTGTAGCAGGACAGAAAGCCCAGCACTTCATGATTCACATCATTCCAAGAAAAGAAGGCGACGGCATAAACTTAATTCTCCCTGAAAGAAAACTTGAAGAGAATGATATGGAAAAAATAAGAAGGGCTATAAAGAAAAAAGTTGACCAGATTTTCGGGGTTGAGGGTGAGGAAGAAACAGAAGAAAAAGTTGTTGTAGTGAAGAAGGAAGAAGAAAAGAAAGAAGAGACAGCAGAAAAAAAAACAGGTATGGCGGAAAAGAAAGAAGTGAAGAAAGAAACAACAGGAAAAAAAGAAAGCGGGGAAAATGAAGAGGAAGAAGCTGAAGAGCGGGAAGAGGATGAAACTCTGGACAATGGATACCGCACAGAAGCCGAAGAAAACAAAAGCAGGAAAATTCCCTCTAATTTTGACCTTGATTCAATAACTGATTTTCTTGCTTCAGGAGGAAGTTCTGGAAAAACTGGCAAAAATGCCCCTCTGAATTCCGCAAAGAAAATGTCCAGAATATCTGATGTCTTTGTTGCAAGCAGAAAATCAAACAAGTTTCACTCTGCAAGGTGTCCTTTTGTGAAATTAATAAGCGAAGAGCACAGAATATATTTTGAGAGCATTGAGGACGCAAGAAAAGCCCATGAGGAGTGTGAATGCATTGGCAGACTGTGAGATATGCGATAGAATAAAGACTGGAAATTTGAAAAAACTGTACGATGATGAAAAAGTGATTGCGTTCCTAGCTCCTGCTCCAGCAACTCCGGGCCATATCCTCGTCGCACCAAAAGAGCATTTCGCAATAATCGAGCAGGTTCCTGACTTTATTGTTGCAAAAACAGGAGTTGTTGCAAACAAGGTAAGTATTGCAATGTTTGAATCAATGAACATTCAGGGAACAAACCTGCTGATAAACAACGGAGTGCCTGCTGGACAGAAGTATGCACACTTTACAGTCAACATCGTTCCGCGCCGGGAAAATGACGGTATGAATTTTGCATGGACTCCAAGACAGCTGACTGAAGAGGAAATGTCAACTGTTGAACTGAACCTTAAGGAATTCACCAAAAACTTAGGCGCTTTTGAGGCAGAAGAGCCAAAGCCAATAGTCCTTGACAGGAAAGAACCTTCAGAGATGGAAAAAGGGGCTGAAATTCCCGACGAAGAAAACTACCTGCTAAAACAGTTGAAGAGACTACCCTGAGTGCCAATTGCTAACCAGCAATGAAATAACAAAAGGTTAGTAATCAACGAACGAGTTTTATTTTTGATATTTCGTTAATAAAAAACAAAAAAAGCATTCCAATCAACAAAATCTCTTTTTTTAATTTATTCTTTGGATTTTTTGTAAGAATCCATATTTTTAATATTATTTGTTAGGTTTTCTAGTATATAATAGAGGAAAAATATAATAGAGGAAAAATTATATTAAAAACTATTGGTCTCTATTATATTTCTGAATTCATCTACTTTAAGAAAATTTTCACTTTATTCGAAACACATATCAAAGAAGCAGATGTTAATGTCTGCGCTTTTCTTACTTAATCTTATTTGACTGTACATCCCTCGAACAATTCCTGATGCTTTGGAGAAACGCTATTTGACAAGGCAAAACATCACTTTGTTACCACTAGAAAAGCGTAACATTTATATAGTAGTTATGTATAATGCATGTATAAATTATAAGAATCAACGCTTAAAAAAAATTAAGAATTAAAAAATGAAAACAGACCAATCATTGGATGGAATGGAAATTGTGATGACAACAAACGCAGTTTACTGCGGCGGGTGTTCAGCACAGGGAACTGTTCAAAAAAATTTGTTTGTGTGCCCTGCCTGCAATTCAAACGTTGTACTAAGCACGCCAGGAAAATAAAATAACAAAAACTCGCTGCTCGGAGCTATCCGCAGGCTAAAGCCTGCGGTTTTACGCTCCTCGCTTAATCGCGAGTTTTTGGAATTAAAAACTGTCGGACTAAAGTCCGAGGTATTAAACCCGCCAGTTTTTAATA
>DATDSP010000040.1:0-8642 GCA_035291205.1 Candidatus Nanoarchaeia archaeon
ACGCAGGTATGTGGAATTTCAAATATCGGAGCCTGCAAACTCGGAACTCAAACCTGCGTAAACGGGCAATGGGCATCCTGCACTGGAAGTGTTAATCCAACAGCTGAAATCTGCAATGCTGCTGATGATGACTGCGACGGATTGACAGATGAGAACCTCTACCAGCAGTGCGGTTCAAATGTTGGAATCTGCCAGTACGGACAACAGCAGTGCTCAAATGGCGCATGGGGATCTTGTTTGGGAGGTATTAACCCAACAAATGAAACCTGCAACATTCTGGATGACAACTGCAATGGCCAGACTGATGAAAACAGGGTGTGCAATCAAGCTTCTGTAATACAAGCAATTCCAACTCAAAATGTTTTTGAGAATCAATCCTTCAGCTTTGCAATAACTGTAACTGATCCTGATGGCGACACAACTGTTGTGACTCCTTTCAATCTTCCTTCTGGCTCAACTTTTGATGCTGTCAACAGGATATTCTCATGGCTTCCAAATTTCAATCAGGTAGGAAATTATGCACCTTACTTCACTGCTGCTGACGGATTAGTTAACAGTGCTCCGGCAACAGCAACTATTAATGTTGGAAATCTAAACAGGATGCCTTTGCTTGATGCAATTACAAACAAAACAGGGGCTGAAAACCAGCTGATTCAATTCAACATCAGTGCAATAGACCCTGACAGTGATGCCTTGACTTACTCTGCAGTCAATCTTCCAGCAGGAGCAGTATTCAATGCAACAACAAGAACATTCGCATGGACTCCGAGCTTTGCACAGGCAGGAACATACAACATCACATTCAATGTCACAGACAGCAGTCTATGGAATGATAACAGGATATTCATTATCATAAATGACACGAATCAGCCACCTATAATAACAATAGCAAATCTTTCAGTGCAGGAAAACAATACCCTGCAATTTATTCTCAATGTTTCAGAGCCGGACAACAGCACAATAACAGCAGTTATGACAAATCTCCCGCCAGGAGCAAATTTCAGCAATGCAACAAAGCTGTTCAACTGGACTCCTGCATTCAACCAGTCAGGAGCTTACATGCTGACAGTAAACGCCTCTGATGGACTTTTAAGTGCGTTCAGGAATTTCACAATATTTGTGAACAACACCAATAGAATGCCTTTGCTTGATGCAATGACAAACAAGACAGGGGCTGAAAACCAGACAGTGCAATTTGCAGTCAACGCAACAGACCCTGACAATGATGCCTTGAATTTCTCTGCAGCCAATCTTCCAGCAGGAGCAGTATTCAATGCAACAACAAGAACATTCACATGGACTCCGAGCTTTGCACAAGCAGGCTATTACAATGTTACATTCAATGTTACGGATGGGTTGCTGTGGAATAACAACCTGATTTTCATCAACATCAGCAATGTCAATGCTCCTCCAATGATTGTTATTGCAGACCAATCCATATTTGAGAACAATACCCTGCAGTTCACGATTAATATTTCAGAGCCGGACAATGAAACTGTTTCAGCCAGCATAATAACCCTTCCTTTTGGAGCAAATTTCAGCAACGCAACAAAGCTTTTCAACTGGACTCCAAATCTGACACAGTCAGGAGTTTACATGCTGACAGTAAACGCCTCTGATGGCATTGTAAATGCATTCAAAAATTTTACCATACTGATAAACAACACCAACAGGCTTCCGGTGCTGTTGAACTTCAGCCCAATAAACGACACGGCGATTTCAGAAAACCAGTCGCAGAATTTCACAACCAATGTTTCTGACCCTGACAATGATGTTCTTGCAATCAACTGGTACAAAAATGGAACTCAGCAAACTAACTACACTAACAGCACATTGTTTGTCTTCCTCACAGATTTCACATCATCAGGATTGTATAACATAACGGTTTCCATCAGCGACTCTCTGCTTTCAATATTCAAGAACTGGTTCATAAATGTGACAAATGTCAATGCTGCACCTATAATAAATACTGGAGAGCAGTCAGTTTATGAAAACAGCACACTGTCCTTCGTGATAAATATCACTGAGCCTGACGGCCAGAACTACACAATTAATGTCTCTGATATTCCAGCAGGGGCAGTGTTCAACTACACAATTTCAAGATTCAACTGGACTCCTAACTTTACGCAGGCAGGCTATTACAACATCACTGTAAACGCAACCGACGGCGCACTGAATGCAACAAAAATAATAACAATCATTGTCAATAACACAAACAGGGCTCCTTCAATATTCAATTACAGCCCGGATATTTCTTTCCTGAATATTTCAGAAGGCAGCAGCATAAACTTCACAGTCAATGTCTCCGACCCTGACAGTGATGCTGTGAATGTAATATGGTACAAAAATGGAACAATAATCTTGAACGGAACTGCAAATAATTTCTCATCAATCAATTTCACTACAAACTTCAGCTCTCAGGGAATTTACAATTTCACTGCTGTTGCAACTGACGGCAATCTCTCAGACAAAAAAGAATGGAGCTTAAATGTGACAAACATCAATCAGGCCCCTGCAATAACCCCTGCTGTTGGAAACAAAACAGTACAGAAAACATTCCAGCTGATATTCTTTGTGAATGCAACAGATCCTGACAATGATGCAATAAATGTTTCTGCACAAAACCTGCCTTTCGGAGCAGTATTCAGCACAGGAACAAAAATATTCAGCTGGACTCCCAACTCAACGCAAGTTGGAATATTCAATGTCACATTTAATGTCAGCGACGGACAGCTGTCTTATGCTGAAATGATTTTCATAACTGTCCAGGATATTTTCATCAGCCAGATTAATACAACCCTTCTTGCAGACGGCTATGTATCAAGCAGGTATCCAAACACAGCATTCGGAACAGGCAATTTGAAGCTTATGGACTATCCTACAGAAAAACAAAGAATATTCCTAAAGTTTGATGCCTCGCAATTGCTCGGAAAGCAAATCTCAAATGCAGTACTCACGCTAAGCCCTATAGAAGACTACAGCAACAGCCAGCAGAAAAAACTTTATTTTGTGGGTAATGATGCATGGTCAGAAGCAACTCTCACATGGAACAGCATGCCTGACAATTCAACGCTTCTCGCATCCAACACAAGCAATTCGTTTGCATTTTCATCCAGCCTGATAAGCGCGGATGCAACAGTAACCCTGATGATTCAATTTAATGAAGCAAACAGCTACGCAAAGATGACTTTCGGAAGCAGGGAGGCTGGAATAAAGCCTGTGCTGATGGTTAATTTCATTGCCAATGACTCAAATGCTCCTCAGGTTTCCCTGCAGTCCCCTACAAATGGAATCCTGCTTCCTGAGCAGAATGTAACATTTTCATACATCGTAAATGATGAGTCCCTAATATTAAACTGCTCGCTGCTCATCAACGGAAGCATTAACCAGACTTCGACAAGCATTCAGTCAGGAACCACGCAAATATTCACAAAGTACATGAACAATGGTTCTTACAGCTGGAATGTGCAATGCTTCGACTCATTCCAGAATCCTGGAAATGCAACCGCAAGACTGCTTGCAATCAACGGCACAGTTCCTCTTGTGCTGAAGAATGCAATAATTTATCCAAGCGCAGACGCATTCGTGAGCAGCAGGTATCCGAATTCAGTTTTCAACAACAACTATCTAAAAATAATGGATTATCCAACTGAAAAACAGCGGACATACATAAGATTCAGCACAGCACAGTTCATTGGAAAAAATGTAACAAGCGCTGTTCTGTACTTGACGCCTGAGGTTGATGCCGGCAATGGCTACATAAGAGAGTTATACTTTGTTTCAGACGACACCTGGAGCGAGTCTTCAGTAACCTGGAACACAAAACCAGCAAGCGCAGGATTAATTACTTCAGGACTTGGCCACAGCTGGAATGTGCTTAATTCAAACTTCAACGACGATGGAACTTATTCAATGCTGCTGATGTTCATTGAAACAAATTCATATGCCAAAATAATTTACGGAAGCAAGGAAATAGGAACTTCGCCTTACATCTCTATAAGTTATTATGATTTGCCTTAAATGATGAGATTGAAAAATGATGAGATTGAAAACAAAAAAATAACACAAACAAACACAAACAAATACATCGGAGGGATTACAATGGAAAACTTGGAAAAAATAGCAAAGACCGAAACAACGACAGGAAGAAGAGAATTTCTTAAATGGATGGTGCATTCAACAGGATACGCAATTGCAGGCTTTACTTTAGGTTCCTCATACGGCTGCGGTGGCGGAGGAGGAGGTGGCGGAGCTCAGCTGGCTTCTTCTGCGCCGAACACAGCGCCAGTTATTCCAGGCATTCAAACACAAACATTCAAAGTATGGCAAGACAATTCACTTACAGTGCAAGGAATTTATGATCCTGAAGGTGATGCCATTATTTATTCTGTAGAAGGCCTTCCTTCAGAAATGACAATAACAAAGGAAGAACAAAATAATGGAAAAACCGATCTTACAATAAGCGGAAAGCCATTAATAACCGGAAGTGGCATTGCAACTCTTAAGGTCAAAGACGGAAAAGGAGCAGAATCAAGCAGGACATTTAATTGGAATGTTAAAAAATCTGATTTGCTCTACAGAATTGTCAAGCTGATTGTCAAGGGAGCTGACGGCAATAATTACAGCAAAACGGATTATTACATTTCTGAAACAGCCGCATTGAAACTGATGGACAATGTTTCAAAACCGTTTGTTGGAACAAAAGAATTTAACAGCGCTGATCCGTTGTTCGGAATTATGTGGTACTCCAATTACAGCAGCGGAAGTCTGACAGATGCTGAGAAAAACGAGATAACAGGCAACGACATTGCAGAATTTGCACAATTTGTTGACCAGAATCCAGGCAACGGTGAAGTGCTCATGATTGCTCTTGAAGTAAGAGAAAAGACCGGAAGAGAAGGAGAAGGAATAATCAGAAGAGGAAAGAGTGGATGGAAGCTTGAAGAAATTTTATGATGACATTTTTTTGTTTTATTTTTTTATTAAAAACTGGCGGGTTTAATACCTCTGACTTTAGTCCGACAGTTTTTAATTCCAAAAACTCGCGATTAAGCGAGGAGCGTAAAACCGCAGGCTTTAGCCTGCGGATAGCTCCGAGCAGCAAGTTTTTGTTATTTTTAATGCACAAAAAAACAAAGAGATTTATAGCAAAAGGAAATCCTTGACTTAATGAAGATTTTAAACAAAACAAAGCTGCACATCACACTCGGAGAGCACATAAATGAATCCGGAGAGAAGATTGTTCTTGAAGAACCGGATAATCCTGCTGAGATTATGGCTGGTGATGTAAAATTCAAGGAAAAAACTGCAGTGATTACTGATGAATCCGCAGACAAATTGAATCTGGCTGGATTCGGAAGTGATTTTGGCTTCATTCTTTTTTCTCCAGGCAATCGGAGGGAAGAAACAATAATAAGCAGATTACAGCACAGAATTATTCTGGTGGGGGCTGGCAACTTCACAAAAAACCTGCATTATGCAGTCAAAAACTGCAAAATAAGGAACTTTTCAGCAAAAAAAATTTTTGAAGAAAGCCCAAGAGAAATATGCGATGCTGTAATGGAAAATGCAAGGCAGTATGAAAATCTCTGCCTGATAATTGATATTTCTGTCATAAATCAATTGGGATTGTCAGCAAGAGAATTGGTTTATTTCCTGCAGAGACTGAAACTATTGAAGAATTTCAGGGCATTGGTTATTCTCGTCGAAGAGCAAAGAGATGAAAAAGAGCTAATCACAAAAATTCTCACAGAATCATCTTAATTTCAAACTAATTTCAGACCCATTCCAAAATAACCATTTCAACCTATTGTGAAGCAAAACTATTTTTTCGAATAGAAAACTTTATAAATTATCCAGAGTTTTCATACAGGGTTATGGGAAGAATAAAAACAGCGCAGATAAAGAGAATAACAACAGCGCTTTACAAGGAGCACTCTGCTGAACTGACTGCTGATTTTCAGAAAAACAAGGAAGTAGTCCAGAAACTGGCAAACATAAAATCAAAAAAATTAAGAAATGTCATTGCAGGGTACACAACAAGACTTATCAAGACAAAGAAAATTTTTTAACGCTTACTATTTGCAACAAGAATTACAAAAACATTAGAAAAAACATTAATGGTTAGGGGGGAAGAAATGGCAGACGACAATTCTATATTTATAGGCAACAAGCCCTTTATGAATTATGTCACAGGGGTTGTTATGCAGTTCACCACAAAAGGAGCAAAAGAAGTTGTTGTGAAAGCGCGGGGAAAATTCATTTCCCGAGCAGTTGATGTTGCTGAAGTTGCGTCAAAGAGGTTCCTGCAGGGGCAAATAAACATAAATACCATTGGCATTGACTCAGAAGAATTCGAAAACAAGGAAGGCAGAAATGTCAGAGTTTCGACAATAGAAATTGTGCTCGGAAGGAAATAGAAAGAAATAATTTAAGGTGAAAAAGGATAATCAAACCAGAAAAAAGGACTCGACTCGAAGAGATTTTAACATCAGTCGCGTCGCAGGAATTGACAAATTCAGTCATACAAACCCTGCCGATAGAACCTGTGTATGCTGAAATTCTTATGCGTGCATACGGAATTGGAATTCCTGAGTTGCGTGAACCAGATAGCGAATCTCGATATCTTTCAGAATGTGAAAAAAACGGAGTCACGCCATTCTCAGAGATAAAATTAACATACGACGCCAAACGCCGAACATTTATTCTAAGTTATCCAGACGGGAAAAACGCTGCTGTTGACGAATTGTCACGTGAAGAAAAAAAGAAAGAAAATATTGTCCCTTTGCATGATGGTAAAAAGATTCACAGAATTCGAATTGAGATAAACTCGTTGGCTTGCCGTGGCAACAGCGCCCCTTTTCAAGAATTCAGGAATGAATTTTTAGGAAAAATCGTGAATGAAGGCTATCAAATTGCCTGTGCATCCATCTGGTTTAGTTCAGTGCATTATGGTCGTTCAGGATACTCCCCTCTCAGCACACTGCACATCTCAGAAAATGCAATTGGATTAAATTTAGCAGAACACGACGCTCGACTCTCAAAAGACAATAAGGACAAAATTACCTTGTGGTATTCTTCGCTTGGGGAACGCACCAAATTCGCCTTAAAAAAATCATAAAACAAAAGAATCATAAAAATCCACTTGTCAAAGAAAGCTTATCCAAACCCCTGACAGTTGCATAAGGCACAAAGCCCATCAGCCTTGACTTACTGTAAAAGTCATCAATGTTCTCCTGTTTTGAAACATAATCTACTGTCAGCACAAGCTTTCCAGCTTTCTTGAATTTGAGAAGATCGTTCAACTTGGACTGGACTTCAGCAGGCTCATTCGGAACATCCTCATTATACCAAGTGTCTTCTGCACCAATGCCATCAACAGCATCAAGGTAATCCTTGTATTTTGCCAAGCCTTCGCCATTCTGCGGGAAAATCAGGAACTCCGGATTTTTTGATTTTGCCTGCTTTGATATTTTCCTGACAAAATCAACCATTCTCCTGTCAGCATCAGAAATTCCTCTTTCCTGATAATATTCATAGCCATCAATTATGTCCATATATACTCCATCAAAGCCGGCATCCATTATTTTATCAAGATAACCGTTGTTGCCTAAAAAAATGTCCTGCCATCCCGAATCCCAGAATTTCACCTTGTAATTGCCCTTCCATTCTGGATTTTCAGCGTCGAACCACGAAGGGCTTCCAGCTTTCCACGACGGATTCCAGTAATATCTGTAGTCTTCAGCCTCCCCAATGCTCATGTAAGCAAGAACAATTTTTCCTGAAGCCTTGAGGTCTTCAATTTCTTCTTTTGTGAATTCTCCTTCGCCACTGCCATCCCTGGAGTAATCAATGACAACCAAATTGAATTTTGAATTCTTGATTTCATCGAGTTTGTCTTCCTTGTAAGTATTAAGCTGATACGCCCAGGAATCAACTCTCTTCAGTCTCATGCTTAATGGAACTTCCTTCTCCAATGACTGTGCTGCTGGCTGTGTTGTTGGTTGTGCAGGCTGTGGCTGAATTTGCTGTGATGCCTGCTTTGCAGTCTGCTCTGCAAGCATTTCCTTCTGTGCTTTTTTTGCTTTCAGTTCATTGTATTTTTCAACCTGAGTCTGATAAAAGTCAGTGGACTTTTCCAGCACATAAGTGCAGCCAGAGGAAAAAACGAGCAGTAATGCTATTGAAATTATTAACAATGTTTTCTGCTGCACAATATTTGACTTCGTTGATTTCGATTTCATTGATTTCACTTAACAACCACCATAATTACAGAAATAAGCGATTTTTATAAAGATTTGTTATCATTAGAGAATTGGAAAAAAACACTAATTCTATGAAAATTCTATGATAGTTGTAATTTGAGGTTCGGGCTTAACAATAGTCAAATCAAGGATTTGAAGAAATAATAAAAAGTTAAAAATAGAATCCTGAATCAGTGACTTTAATATTTTGTAGTATCACCATCATACAATTCTTTGACGCAAGCACTTTTGGTCAGCAATAAAATAACAAAAACTCGCTGCTCGGAGCTATCCGCAGGCTAAAGCCTGCGGTTTTACGCTCCTCGCTTAATCGCGAGTTTTTGGAATTAAAAACTGTCGGACTAAAGTCCGAGGTATTAAACCCGCCAGTTTTTAATA
>DATDSP010000041.1:0-2096 GCA_035291205.1 Candidatus Nanoarchaeia archaeon
CTTTCGCCCCGTTGACAAGCGAGGTAAGGCATAAAGCCTTACTTCGTGGCACGCCCAATAGCAAGCAAGCCACGAACAGTGCAGCTGAACAACGTGAATGCTGCACAACTTTTGGTCAAGCTTTTTGTAAAAGGTTGGTTGACGAGCGAACATAAGCTGGATTTCACTGCGTTCAATCCAGCGATGAGGTTTTGATTTTTCCGAAACGAAGTGAAGGAAAAATCCTTTATTTTTTCCCAGGTTTTTTGTGCCGCAGCCCTTTCGTGAGCTGGCGCCGATGTGCAAGATAAACTTGCACGCGCTCACCTGCCCAAAAAATTCATTGGTGAGCGGAACCGACATTCAAAATATTCTTCTTCGCAGAGGAGGTCACCAAAAAAGCTGATGCTCGCAATATTGATGGCAGTTACAGACTTGCCGATGTGAAGCAACACACTTAACTTGACTTTGCCTTAATCATCACTCATCAACAATAACTAAAATTAAAATAATAAGACGATTTCCAGAGAAATATGCGCCAGGAAAATGAAGCACTGCTGGGAGAAAACGAGCACAAACTAAAATCAGTTAAAATAGGGCTTGACGAGCTTGCTGTTAATCTGAAAAAAAGCGGTATGGAAAAAAACAAGAAAAAATACTTTTCAAGATTAATCATCAGACTGGAAAAACTAATAGATGAATTGATTGGCTTCAATTTTTACACAAGGGATTACATAAACAACATAAGAAGTTTTGAAGAATCTGGATCCCACTTAAAAAAAATAAATTATTCCTGCAATCTTATCCAGACAGAAATCTCTGCATTGAAATTTGAACAAGAATTGAAAGAAGGAGCGGGCATAAGAAACGCTATAATAACAAATGAGGGAATTTATGCTGAAGTATACAGGATAAAGCATCTAAGAAATGCAGGAGAGCAGGAGCCGTTGCTTCAGAAGCAGAAATTTGATGAGTTGTTCAGAAGAATTGAACTGCTCGTGCTTATGCTCAACAGGAGAATAACAACTGAATAACTGAATGAAAAGCAATTTCTTAATTTACTGCCAGTTTAAGTCTTTTCTTTATTTTTGAGCTCTTAAATACTGCTGGCTTGTATGGTTTCAGCCTTAATACTCTTGCTGATATTTTTCTTTTTGCAAGTTCATTCTTAAGAGAATCTGTAAATGCCTTCTGATCATAGCCAAGGCAGATTATATGAGGTTTGTGCTTCTCAATTACCTCATACTTATCAATGACTCTGCCCAGCACAACTTTGTCAACCAGTGGAATTGCTTCAAGCTGTTTTTTCCTTTTCAGCTCAGTAAAAAAAGGCTTCTCCCCTTTCACGAATTCAACTGTCTTGTCTCTTCCGAGAACAACAATGAGATAATTTCCCTTGTTTTTTGCCTGCTTCAAAAAATGAATGTGTCCCTTATGAATCATATCAAAGCAACCAAAGACCATTACCCTTTTTGCTGATTTTTTGTATTTCATGGTTTATTTTTAATTTTTGCGGGTGAATTTTATTAAATTTTTGTTTTTATTCTTTTCGATGTAAAACTAAAATTATTTATACTGGTTTAATGCAACAAACAGTATGAAAATCCAGTTGTTGCACACCGCAGATTGTCATGCATGGAAGAATGCGCTGAAAGAATTAGAAGGGGCTGTCAAGGAGCTGAAGATAAAAAACAAAATAGAAGTGATGGAAATAAAAACTCAGGAAGAAGCTGAAAAATACAAGTTCTCTGCTTCGCCAACAATAAAAATCAACAACATTGACATAGACCCAATCGGAAGAAAAATCACAAAATTCAGTGTGATGTCCTGCAGACTTTATTTCTACAAGGGAAAAGTGTATGATTTTCCGCCGAAGGAAATGATAATTGAAGGGATAAGAGAATTGGAGAAAAAATAAAATTAAAGGAAAAAATCAGGCAAAAAGACAAATGAAATTAATTAAAAATGACTAAAATAATAAAATAACAAAAACTCGCTGCTCGGAGCTATCCGCAGGCTAAAGCCTGCGGTTTTACGCTCCTCGCTTAATCGCGAGTTTTTGGAATTAAAAACTGTCGGACTAAAGTCCGAGGTATTAAACCCGCCAGTTTTTAATA